>JAGPHL010000091.1 GCA_018055515.1 Anaerolineae bacterium | reverse complement strand
GCGACCCTCGCGCTGATCGCGGCGACGGTCCCTGCCGTTTGGGCGCAGAGTGTCATCCATGTGGTGCAGCGGGGCGATACGCTTTACAGCATCGCGCGCCGCTACGGCGTGACCGTGCAGAGCCTGGCCCAGGCCAACGGCGTCCTCAATCCCAATCTCATCTATGTGGGACAGCGGCTCAGCGTCCCCGGCGCGACCTCGCCAGCGCCGACGCCGACCCCGCCCCCGGCGACCGGCGTCGTCCATGTGGTCGCGCCCGGCGAGACGCTGACGCGGATCGCGCTGCGCTATGGCGTCACGGTCTACGCTATCGTCAGCGCCAACAACCTGGCCAACCCCAACCTGATTTCTGTGGGGCAGCGGCTGACCATCCCTGGCGGCGCCCAACCGGGCCCGGTTCCCACCCCCGCTCCGACACCAGGGCCGATCCTCAGCGGCTTCCAGTTGGGCGGCCAGGCCCATGCGCTCACCTACGCTGAGCAGATGCGTCACGCCGGCATGAGCTGGGTCAAGTTCCAGGTGTTGTATTCCCCCGGCGCCTCCGCGAGCGCCGCTCACGGCCTGATCCAACAGGGACACGCGGCGGGCTTCAAGGTGCTGCTCAGCATCACCGGGCGGGACAAGAATCCCGCCAGCATTGATTTCGCCGGATTTATCTCCTTCGTGACCGAAGTGGCGCAGGGCGGGCCCGACGCCATTGAGGTGTGGAACGAGGCCAACATTGACCGTGAATGGCCCGCCGGGCAGATCAGCCCCACGGCCTATGTCCAGCAGCTGCTCGCGCCGGCTTATCGGGCCATCAAGGCCGTGAATCCCGCGATCGTCGTCATCTCCGGCGCGCTCGCGCCGACGGGGTACTTCGGCGGTCGCTGCACCGGCGCCGGTTGTGACGACGCCCCTTACCTCGCGGCGATGCGGGCCGCCGGCGCGACGTCATCCATGGACTGTGTGGGCGTCCATTACAACGAGGGCATCCTGCCGCCCTCACAGACCAGCGGCGACCCCCGTGGCAATTCCACGCACTACACGCGCTATTTCTGGACGATGGTGAACACGTACTACAACGCCTTTGGCGGACAACGTCCGCTCTGTTTCACCGAACTCGGCTATCTTTCTCCCGAAGATTACGGGACTTTGCCCGCCGCTTTCTCCTGGGCGGCGAACACCACGATCGCGCAGCACGCGGCATGGCTGGCGCAGGCAGCGCAGCTCGCGGGAAGTTCGGGCAAAGTGCGGCTGATGATAGTCTACAACGTGGATTTCACCGAGTGGGGCGGCGACGATCCGCAGGCGGGCTATGCCATCCTTCGCCGTGACGGCAGCTGCCCGGCCTGCGAGACCCTGCACGCCGTCATGCATTAGCCGCTTCGGGGGATGGTCGCAGGCGCGGGGTCAGCGCGCTTCTATTTCCATGCGGAAGATTCCATGCGGAAGATGAGGGCCGTCTCCGGCGTTGCGCCCGCGCGCCAGTGGAGCGTTCCCAGGAATCCCTGCCGCGCGATGCGGGGCAGGGCTGCGGCGACGGCGGCGCGGTCTGGTTCGCCGGCAGCTCCGGCTGCGGCGATGGTCTCGGCCAGCGTGTAGACCGCTTCGTAGGTCGGCAGCGCCCAAACGCCGGGGACAGGCGTGTACGGGCCGATGGCGCGATAGGCGGCGATCCAGTCGGCGGTCCCGTCGAGCGTTTCCGGCAGGGGATAGGTCTCGTCCTCCGCGCCGAGCGCCAGCAACGGCAATCCCGCTTCGGCGTAGACGGGGCAGGCGGCGGCGGTGCTTTCCGGCCGGAAATGGCCGATTGCAGCGACGACGTCCCCATCCGTGGCGAGATTGCGCGCGGCAGTCACGGCAAAGTCGGCGTCGGCCCGGTCGTCGTAGGCCACGAGCTCCAACCGCGCCCCGCCGGCGCCGCCCGCCGCATTGATTTCGCGCACGGCCAATCGCGCGGCGTAGATTGCCTCATAGCCGACGTCGCGGTCCGCCCCCTCGAAGGGCGCCACGAGGCCGATTTTCACCACGGGCGGGAGAGCGGGGGGCAGGCAGGCGGTCAGCGTGACCAGGAGGAGCAGCCACAGCGCTTTTGCGGGGATCGGGCGGGCGATCATGTCAGCTCAACAGCGCCAACGCCTGGCGGAGTTTTTCTTCGAAGGCGAGGCCGGCCTCGCGTGGCACCTGCTGCAGCGCGCGTTGCGCCTCGACGAGGCTGAATCCCAACGCCGTGAGGGCGGCGATCACGTCCGCGTCGTCTTCGCTGATGGCCGCGGCGGTCGGTCCGGCCAGTTTGGCGATCTTGTCCTTGAGGTGCAGCACGACCGCCTCGGCGGTCTTGCGTCCGACGCCGGGCGCGCGCGCGAGCACTTCTGGCTGTCCGTTGAAGATCGCCCGCTGCAGCGTGTCGGGCGAGAAGGTGCCCAAAATGCTCAGCGCCGCTTTGGGACCCACCCCGGAGACGCCGAGTAGCAACTCGAAGAGGATTTTGGCTTCCGGCTCCAGGAAGCCGTAGAGGGCGAGCTCGTTTTCGCGGACGTGGAGATGGGTGTAGAGCCGCACCCGCTCGCCGGCGCGATGGGTATCCCGCAGGGGGACGTTCACCAGAAACCCCACGCCGCCGACATCCAGGATGATCTGCCCTTCGGCTACTTCGAGGAGCGTGCCTTCCAGTTGCGCAATCATGGCGGGCCTCCTAAAAACGCTGGCGTGAGACGGGGCTTCTCAGGGTTGCAACAGGCTTTCCAGGCGCGCCCGATGCAGATGGCAGATCGCGACCGCTGCGGCGTCGGCGGCGTCGTCGGGACGCGGTGTCTCCGCCAGGCCCAGCAACACGCGCACCATCTCTTGCACCTGGTGTTTATCGGCGCTGCCGTAGCCGGTCACCGCCTGTTTGACCTGCAACGGCGTGTATTCCGCGGTGGGCAGGCCCGCATCGGCCAGCGCCAGCAGCACTACGCCGCGGGCCTGCCCCACCGAGATGGCGGTCGTCACGTTGCGGCTGAAAAAGAGCTCCTCCACCGCGGCCGCGTCGGGTGCGTGATCGCGGATCAGCGCGCGCAACGCCGTGTAAATGGCCTGCAGGCGCTGCGGCAGCGGCGTCTTGGGGGGCGTCTCGATCGCTCCCAACGCCACCAGCCGTAAGGCCGCGCCGTCCTCTTCGACGATGGCATAGCCGGTGATGGCCGTTCCCGGATCCACGCCGAGCGCGCGCATCAGAAGGAGGACTCGAAGGCCTCCACGGCCTCTTCTGTCACCTCAAGGTTGGAGAACACGCGGCGCACGTCGTCCATTTCCTCGAGGTTATCAATGAGCTTGAGGACCTGCACGGCGTCTTTGACGGGCAGCGACATTTCATTCTTGGGCGCCATGATCAGATCCACACTGGCGATGGGGATCCCGGCGGCCTTGAGCTGATTGCTCACGACGTGCAGGTCGGTGGGGTCGGTGTAGACCTCGTGATTGTCCTCGCCCTCGCCCATGGCGACATCCTGGGCGCCCGCTTCGACCGCCACCTCGAAGAGCTTGTCGAAATTCACGCTCGCCGGGACGCCGATCACGCCGCGGCGTTCGAACTGCCAGGCGACCGAGCCGGGGTCGCCGATCGTGCCGCCCTGGCGGCTCAGCGCGTGTCGCAGCGCCGCGACAGTGCGATTGCGGTTGTCGGTCATCACATCAATCAGCATGGCGACGCCGCCGGGACCGTATCCCTCGTAGGTGATTTCGAGAATTTCAGCGCCGTCCTTGTCTTCGCCCGCGCCGCGCTTGATGGCGCGCTCGATGTTGTCCTTGGGCATGCCCATCGAGCGGGCTTTGTCGAGGATCATGCGCAGGCGCATGTTGCCTTCGGGGTCGCCGCCCCCCTCGCGGGCTGCAATGACGATTTCGCGCGCGATCTTGGTGAAGACGGCGCCCTTCTTTGCGTCATTCGCTTCCTTCTTGCGGCGAATGGTTGACCAATGGCTATGTCCAGACATCTGACCTCCCTAAACTTTTAAGATCGTGAAGCTCCAAAATTTGAATTCAAACTTCAAGGCTCATTGAGGATGCAAAAGCCGGGTGTCCTACAAGTTCACCCGGCTGCCGGAGCCGTCAAACGGCTCCCAAGCACGGCGCTTTTGCCGCGCAGGAAGGCATCGCCATTCATTGGCCGCTTGCCGGCCATCTGCAGCTGCAACAGCACCAACGCGCCCTCGCCGGTCATGACGGCGGGCATGGATCCCTGCGCGAAAACAGTTCCGGGAGCGGCTTCTGGCAGCGGCGTTCCCGCCGGCAGTGCCCGGGCCCTCAGGATTTTCAAGCGTTCCTCGCCCCACAACGTGAAAGCGCCCGGCTCCGGCGAGAAAGCGCGCACCTGACGTTCCAGCAGCCGTGCCGGCTGTTGCCAGTCGAGGGCAGTGGCTTCTTTCTGCAGGCGGCGGGTGAGGGTCACGCCTTCTTCTGGCTGAGGTCGCGGCTGCAGCTCGCCGCTGAGGTACGCCGGCAGGATCTCCAGGAGCAGTTCCGCGCCGAGTTGGGCGAGGCGCTCTTCGAGTTCGCCGGCGGTCTCGTCCTGGTAGATGGGGAGCTCGCGCTGGGCGAGGATCGGCCCGGTGTCCAGCCCTTCGTCCATCTGCATGATGGTGACGCCGGTGACGGTGTCACCCGCGAGCAGCGCCGCTTGAACGGGCGTCGCGCCGCGCCAGCGGGGCAGCAGGGAGCCGTGGACGTTCAGCGCGCCGAAGCGGGGCAGCTCGAGCACGGCCGGCGGCAGGATCTGCCCGAAGGCGGCGACGACGATGAGGTCGGGCATCCAGACGCGGAGGCGCTCGATGGCCTCGATGGTGCGCAGGCGCTCCGGCTGGAAAACGGGGATGCCTTCGGCTTCTGCCAGCTGTTTGACCGGGGGCGCGACACAGCGCCGCCCCCGTCCGGCGGGGCGATCGGGCTGCGTCACGACGCCGACGACGGGGTAGGCGTCGCAGAGTTTCTCCAGCGTGGGCAACGCAAATTTGGGCGTGCCCATGAACACAATTCGCGGTTCCATGGGGGCTATTTTATCATAAGCCGGACGCAGGGCAAGCCGTCTGGATTAATTTTTCCCCTCCCCAGCATTCTCGCCGGGGAGGGGAAAAGGGAGGTCCTTCGCTCACGTTTTTGGAAAGAAACGAAGTGTCGTCTCGGCGCTCTACGCTTATTTTCGCTTCGGGAAGCGGCTGAGGACGACGATGGGGACCGGCAGCTGGGCGCGTTCCCCCAACTTGAGCTCGCTGTTGGGTTTGGGCGCGCGGCGCGGGGTGACGAGGACCGCCAGTTTCGTCCCCTCTTTGTGATAGTCCAGGCTCACGTAGGCCTGTCCGAGCAGGAGACCTTCGGTGTCAATGGCGCAGCTGGTGACATAGCCCACCACCTTGCCGCGCTCGTCTATCACCCGGTCGAGCTGCTGCGGCATGGGCTGCCCCTTCTCCGGCACCTGGAAGCGGAGCACGGCGGCCTTGCGCTGCGCCTCGCGGGCGAGGTAGGCCTCACGGCCCACGAAGAAGGGCTTGTAGAGCTTGATGTAGGTGTGGAATCCGGCCTCGGCCATGGTGAGGTTAAGCGGCCCCGCCATCTCATGGCCGTAGAGCGGCAGGCCCGCCTCGGTGCGGAGGCTGTCGCGCGCCGCCAATCCACAGGGCTTGAGACCGAACGGTTCGCCCACGGTCAGCAGCGCCTTCCAGAAATCCACCAGCCGATCCGGGTGGACGAAGAGCTCGTAGGCCACGCGCTCGCCGGTGTAGCCGGTGCGGCTGACGATGACGTCGAAGTCGCCGAGGGTGACGCGGCAGATGCCGGCCCACGGCAGCGACTTGACCTTGCGCTTGTCGGCATCGCTGCCGCCGAGGGCCAGCAGGATGTCGGTGGATTTGGGCCCCTGGAGGGCGAGCTCGGCGCGCATGTCGGCGCCGGCGCTCGGGTCGCGCAGGTCGCGCAGGATCACGCCCTGGCCTTCCCATTTCGCCCAGGGGCGGCGGGGATCAATCTGCACCTCGCCGCGCAGGACGGCATTGGCCCAGGCCCAATCCTTGTCGTTGTTGGAGGCGTTGACGACCACCAGATAGTGGTCTTCGGCCATGCGGTAGACGAGGAGGTCGTCGAGCGGGATGCCCTCGATGTCGAAGAGGGCAGAATACTGCGACTCGCCCACCTCGAGCGTGCTGATGTCGTTGACCATGAGCAGGTTGAGGAAGGCCGCGGCTTCGGGTCCCCGGACGTCCCAGCAGCCCATGTGGCTCACGTCGAAGAGGCCCGCCGCCTGACGCACGGCGCGGTGTTCCTCGGAGTTGCCGGTGTACCAGACGGGCATGTCCCACCCGCCGAAGGGAACCATGCGCGCGCCCATCTCGCGGTGTGTGGCGTGAAGGCGGGTTTGCTTGAGCGGCGCATTTTCCGGCTCTCGCCACTCGAATTTGGGCAGCGCCGGACCCGAGGGAGTGGGGGACTTCCGGGCGCCCACGAAGTACGGCTTGGCGTAAGGGCCGCTATCGGCGACGAGCGGAAGGGCGGGGTCGGGCGCCGGGCCGGCGTCGCGCACGGCGTTGAGGAAGGGAAGGCGGCCGTACACGTCATCGGTGGCGACGTAGCCATCTACCAGAGCTCGCAACCAGGTCATCACGCGGGGGGCCGCTGCGCGGGGGACGTCGAGGGTGTAGGTCTCGGCGTTCACGCGGGTGAGCCAGGCCGGGGTCATCACCGCGCCGTTGGCTTCGAGGAGGGTGATGGCGCGGCCCTCGCCGTCGCTCAGATCCGCGGTGTTGGAAGGGGTAAGCCAATCCACAAAGCTCTTGACCTGTTCGCCGAGCAGCTCGAGCCGTTCGTAAGCGGCCGCGCCGCGCGGGGCATCGTCTATGTAATAGAAATGCGGATAGCCGCTGCGGGATTGCAGGTCGTAGGGATCGCTGGCCTGGCGCGCCAGCTCGCGGACCTCGCACTTGACCTCTTCCAGCGTGTCGAAATCCACACGCGCCATGTAATCGGGCTTCGCGTGCCAGAGGGTGAGGTAACCCTGCGTGGCGCGGAAGAGTTTGCCGATCGCCGCGGCGATGCGCGCCATCTCCGGTTCCTTGAGGCCGCGCTGCGTGACCCAGGGGGTTCCCAGGCGCACGCCGGAGGGATAGGCGGCGGTGGCGTCGCCGGGAATGGTGTTGCGGTTGGCGACGATGCCCGCGATGTCGAGCAAGCGGGCGGCGGGGTCGCCCATCAACGGCGTGCCATCGGGGCCTTTGAAGCCCTTGCAGTCAATGAGCACCATGTGGCTGTCGGTGCCGCCGTAGGCCACGCGGACGCCCTCGGCTTCCAGAGCGGCCGCCAGCGCGCGGGCGTTGGCAACGGTCTGGTGTTGCAGGGCTTTGAACTGCTCCGTCTGCGCCAGGTGCATCGCTGCGGCGATGCCGGCGATGGTGTGCATGTGCGGTCCGCCTTGCAGGCCAGGGAAGACGGCGCGGTCGAATTTCTTGGCGAGCGGGGGTTTGTGGGTGAGGATGACGCTGCCGCGGGGGCCATCCAGCGATTTGTGGGTGGTGAAGGTGACAACGTCGGCGATGCCCACCGGGCTGGGGAAAGCGCCGGCCGCTACCATGCCGGCAATGTGCGCGATGTCGGCCATCAGGTAGGCGCCTGCTTCGTCGGCGATGGCGCGGAAGGCTTTCCAATCAATGGTGAGCGGATAGGAAGTGTAGCCGGCGATGATCAGCTTGGGGTGATTTTCCAGCGCGAGTTGGCGGATGGCGTCGTAATCCAGGTGCTCGGTCTTCTCGTCCACGCCGTAGTGAATGACGTTGTAGGTTTTGCCGGAGTAGGCGACCTTGCTGCCGTGGCTGAGGTGTCCCCCGACGTGCAGCGCCAGCGTGAGCATGGTGTCGCCGGGGTTGAGCAGGGCCACTTGCACCGCGGTGTTGGCGGGCGCGCCGGAGAGCGCCTGGACGTTCACAAAGAGCTGCTCCGGTTTGATGCCGTTGGTGGCGAAAACTTCGGCGGTGCGACGGCGCGCGAGCGCTTCCAGGATGTCAGCGTATTCCACGCCCTTGTAATAGCGCGGGTCGCTGTAGCGGCGGTAGCGTCCCAGCTCCACCTCGTAATCCAGAATGCGCTCCTGGGGCAGGGTGCGGGTGCGCTCGTCGGGATAGCCCTCGGCGTAGAGATGGGAGAAGGCCGAGGCGGTCGCCTCATGCACGGCGAACGGTGAGATGGATTCGGATGGGACCATGATCAGCTTGCGGGCCTGGCGCTCCGTCTCGTACCCCATCAACGCCGCCAGTTCGGGGTCCAATTCTGCTAACGGTTTCCGAAAGAGAAAATCTTGCATGGCATACTCCTTGTAGGTGATAGGTTTCCCAAAGCTGGTAATGCAGGGCGAGCCAGGAATGAGAGGGCAAGCGGCGCTTCTCGACAGGTCCTGCTTGCTGACGTGCTCTTTCGCCGATTTGCCTTCTCGCTTTTTCGCTAACTCGCTTTTTCGCCTTTTCGCTAACTCGCCTTTTCGCTTTGTCGCTTTTTCTAACTATAGGCCAGTTTCGCGGAATGCGCAAGCGCAGTTTGCACGGAAGTCGGAGGCATTTGTTACTAAGTGGCCGGTGCGTGCGCGCCTTTTGACTGAGAGCCCAGTCGTTGTATACTGAGAGCGAAGCCGAAGGGCTGCTTTCTCGCGTTTTCGCTTTTTCGTCGGTTCCCAAGGAGGCGCGCATGAATTTCCTGCTGGTTTTTGGCATCGGGACAGTGCTGTTGGGGGCAGTCTTCATCGTCTCGGCGTTGGTGGAACGGCGCCGTCATGAAACGGTGGGATGCTGGCCTGCGGTCCGCGGAAAAGTCCTTGCGGCGAGTGTGCAGCGGTATCAGCCGCGACCCGGGCAAAATGCCAGCGTGCGCTACACACCGCTCATCACCTACCAGTATGAGGTCGCCGGTCAGCCGTTGACGGGGCAGAAATTGGCTTTCAGGCCGCCGCGATCCTATGCGACGGCGGCAGAGGCTGAAGCCATCCTCGCTGCGTATCCGGTCGGCGGCGAGGTGAAGGTGACATACAATCCGCTGGGGCCGCAGCAAGCAGCGCTTGATCGCGGCAGGCCCATCGGCTATCACACCGAGCTCGTGTCGGGCCTGCTGCTGCTGGCGTGCGGCGCCGTGATGATCGTCGTGGCGGTGTTGGTGTAGAATTTTCTGTGGCAGCCCGGACCTGTGGACTCTGATTGCAGGGCCGTGGCAAGTGCTGCCCGCTGGTTGAAGTCAGGCATGCCGGGGCGTTCTTGAAGTCTTGTGCGACAGAAAGGTCTAAGAAAATGAAGAAGATGGGTCGCGTCATATTGTGGGTCGTGCTCATGACGGGATTGTGGCTGCCAGGGGGAGCGGTCGCGCGGGGACAGCAGGCTGAGCCGGCGTTGACGCAATCCGCGCTGGCAGGGGATTTTGTCCCCGGCCGGCTCCTCGTGAAGTTCAAGGAAAACATGGTGACGGCCACGACCGCGAAGGTGCTGACCGAGTACGGCATGACCTACGTCTCCCATCTCTATGCCAGCCCGGTGCAACTGTTGCAGGTTCCAGTGGGACAGGAACTGGCCTTGATGAAACAGCTCAACGCCGATCCACGGGTGGACTACGCCGAGCCGGATTATATCTACCGGGCTTTCGGCGCGCCGAACGACCCGAAGTATAGCAAGCAGTGGGCGCACACAGAGCGGCTGCAATCGGCGGCGGCATGGGACATCACGACCGGCAGCGACGCGGTGATCATTGCCGTGATTGACACCGGCATTGATGAGATGCATCCCGATCTGAAGGAGAAGATCGTCGCCGGCTATGACTTTGTGGAGGGTGACACCACGCCCCATGATCTCAACGGGCACGGGACGCACGTTGCTGGCATTGCCGCCGCGCTGACGAACAACAGCGAGGGCGTCGCGGGGATGTCCTGGAACGCGCGCATTATGCCGCTGCGCGTGCTGGATGCCAGCGGCAGCGGGTGGAGTTCCGACATTATAAGCGCCATCAATTGGGCCTTTACCCATGGCGCGAAAGTGCTTAACCTGAGCCTCGGGGGGACGGGCTACTCCCAAAGTATGCAGAATGCCGTCACCACGGCTACCAACGCGGGCAGCCTGGTCATTGCCGCGATGGGGAACTGTCGGACGGCTGGCAACGGTTGTTCCGAGGCGAATCCCACCTCGTATCCGGCGGCGTACAACAACGTGATGGCGGTCGCGGCCACGAATCGCTCCGATGGCTATGCTTACTACTCGCAGTACGGCGCTCACTGTGATATTGCTGCTCCTGGTGGGGCGATATACACTAACGATATCACCGGTGGTATTTACAGCACCATGCCTACCTACAATGTCACCTTGACTATCAAGGACTACGGCTACTTGCAGGGCACCTCGATGGCGACGCCCTATGTCTCCGGGCTGGCGGCGTTGATCTGGTCGGCGGCGCCGGGCCTGACGCCCGCGCAAGTGCAGCAGGTGATCCAGAATACGGCCGTGGATCTGGGGCCCGCGGGATGGGATCAGAATTACGGCTATGGCCGCATCGCTCCGCTGGCGGCGTTGCAGAGCGTCG
>JAGPHL010000090.1 GCA_018055515.1 Anaerolineae bacterium | reverse complement strand
TGAGCGTCTTCGGGATGCAGCGCCATCGCCAGGGCATGGTTGGGGGTGACTTTGCCATGCCGCTGCGAGGCGACCCACCAGCCGGGGCGCAGCACGTGCAGTCCGGCCCACAGTTTGGGATCGAGCGGGGTCACGTAAATGTCATCGTTCTCATCCAGATACAGGCCCGCTTCGGGCGGATCGAACGTCAGCGTCTCCCGCAAGACACGCCGGTAGAGCTGCACAAGCCGCCCCGGGATCGCCGTTCCCCTCCAGCGCTCCGGCAGATCGTCCGCCGGCTCGCCGCGCCGCCGCAGAAGCGCGTAGAAATGTCCATGCCCCGGCCCGGTGTGAGGCCAAAAGCGGCCGACGCCGCGCACTGTCTCCGGGGCGCCGATCCATTCGGGATGCCCGCCCTGCAGTCCGGGGAGCGCCGGCAACGGCGCCAGCTCGAAATCGGCGTGCGTCTCGAGGAAAGCGGCGATGACGCCCTCATCCTCCTCCGGCGCGAACGTGCACGTGCCGTAGAGCAAGCGTCCCCCCGGCCGGACCAGCAACGCGGCCTGCTCCATGATGCCCCGTTGACGATGCGCGTTCCCCTGCACCGTAGCGAGGCTCCAATCGCGCACCGCCGCCGAATCTCGACAGAACGTCCCTTCGCCAGAACAGGGGGCATCCACGAGCACCGCATCGAAAAGACCGCCCCAGCGCGCCGCGAGCCGCTCCGGCGTCTCGTTGAAGATCATCGCATGAGTCACCCCCAACCGCTCCAGATTCATCGCCAGCACCGAGGTGCGCCGCCGGTTCACCTCATTGGCGATGAGGACGCCCTGATTTTCCATCCGCGCTGCCAGGTGCGTGGCTTTGCCCCCCGGCGCCGCGGCGAGATCCAGCACCCATTCTCCCGGCTGCGGATCGAGCAGCACGCCCGCCGCCATCGCCGTAGGGTCCTGGATGTAATAGACGCCCGCGGTGTGATAGGGATGCGCGCCGACCGGGGCTTCCTCTTCCTGCAGCCACAGCCCTTCGGGGCACCAGGGGACCGGCGCGACGTTCCAGGGGAGGCGCGCGCGCAGCAGCTCCAACTCCCCTCGCAGGGGATTGAGCCGCACTCCAACGTCACGCCGCGCCAGGGCGGTGAGGAAAGCGTCGGACGCCTCGCCCAGCCATCCCGTCATGCGCGCCACAAATTCAGCCGGCCACGCGGCAGATTCCATCATGGCTCCTCAGCAAATAGAGATCAGCGAGTCAGCAGTCAGCGAAAAAGCGAGAAAAAGCGAAAAAGCGAATCTCAAAATCACTTGCGTCGCCAATATAACGCGAACTTCAGGCCGCTCTCAGGCCGCCCCGGAATGAATTCTAAGGCTGATACGCCCCCCAACGACGCAGACGCCGTTAGGGAGGGGGCAAGGAGAGGCAAAAACTCCGGTGCGAGGATGCAAATTTTCGTGGATTTCAACAGCTAATTTCAAATCTGCGAAAATCTGCGTCCAATATCTCTCCTTCAAAAAACGTAATGCGTAATGCCCGACTCCCCGCATTACGCATTACGCTTTACGCTTTACGCATCACGCGCCTTACGCCTCGCGCTAGATCACTCCTTCTCGTAGGGCTGCCCGTCGGCGGCAGGAGCGCGCGATTGCCCCACCACCCCCGCCAGGACAATCATCGTGACCAGGTAGGGCGCCATCAACAAGAACTGCGAAGGAATCGGCACGCTCAGGATAGCCAGTTTCGTCTGCAAGGAATCGGCAAAACCAAAGATGAGCGACGCTCCCAACGCGCCAAAGGGAGTCCAGTTGCCGAAGATCATGGCCGCGAGGCCGATGAAGCCCTTGCCGGCCGTCATCAACTCATCGAAGCGGGCCACCGAACTGAGCACCAGGTAAGCGCCACCCAGGCCAGCGACCATGCCGCCCAGGATGACGTTAATGTAGCGCGTCCTGAACACATTGATGCCGAGGGTATCCGCCGCGCGGGGATGTTCACCGACCGCGCGCGTGCGCAGGCCCCAGCGCGTGTAGGCGAACATCACATGGATCACCACCACCAGAATCAGGGTGAAATAGACCACCAGCGTGTGATTGAAGAGCGTCGGCCCGATAATGGGGATCTTGGAAAGCAGCGGGATGGCGATCGGTTTGAACGTGGGCGGGCTGTTGAGCGCCGCGTTGGTCTGCAGGTAACGGGAACTGAAGTAGCTGGTGAGGCCCGTCGCCAGAATATTGATCGCCGTGCCCGCCACCACCTGGCTCACCTTGTATTTAATCGCCAGGACCGCCAGCAACGCCGCCATCAAACCGCCGCCGAACAGCGCCGCCAGCAACCCGCCCCACTGACTGCCGGTCAGGCTGCCAAGGAGCGCCGCCAGAAAAGCGCCGGAAAGCATCATCCCTTCGATGCCGATGTTCACCACACCGCTCTTCTCGCACATGACCCCGCTGAGCGCTGCCAGAATGATGGGGATAGCCCGCAACAAAGTGGATTGCAACATCCCGGTCAGGTTCATGGATTTGTCGCTAGCGGCCCAGGAAAGGAACGCCAGCACAAACAAGAGCGCCACGATGCCCAACACCAGATTGTGATTCCGGAAGCCCCTGGCAATTTGCCACGCCCCCAGGAAAGCCGTGATGATCGCCAGCACATACAGCCCCGTCAATGTCCTGAAGGTCAACGGCGGCAACGCCAGCGCCTCCCCTCGGGAAGCCTGGAAAGTGAACGTCGTGCGCTGGCTCGTCGTCGTGCCCGGCACAAAAAGCAGCAAAATCCCCACGGCGAACACGAGGAACACAATTCCCATCGTGCGCGCCCGACGCATTTCCTGTTTTAACAGTGTATCGGTCGTCATGTCGCTCCCTCCTACACCTGCCCCCAGCCTCGGGTCGTGACCAGCCCTTCGCCCTCTTCCGGCGTCCGCAGGCGATAGAGCGCCCGGATGATGGCCGGAGCGGCGATAAAGACGATGATCAACCCCTGGAGAACCGAGGTGATGTCAATGGGAATTCTCGCCACGCCCTGCATATTCGATGCGCCCGCGCGCAGCGCGCCAAACAGCAACGAGGCCACCACCACGCCGGCGGGATGACTGTTACCCAGCAATGCCAGCGCGATGGCGTCAAAACCGTACCCCGCAGCGAAAGCATTGGGCATGAAGTGAATCACGCCGAGAATGTCCATCGGCGCCGCGAGACCGGCCAACGCGCCGCTCAACGCCATCGTGATGAAGATCGTGCGCGGGACGCTGATGCCGGCATACCGCGCCGCCCGTGGATTTTGCCCCACGGTGCGAATCTCGTATCCCAGCGTGGTCTTGAACAACAGCCACCACACGAGCACCGCCGCGGCCAGCGCGATGAAGAACCCCACGTTGAAGCGAATGGCAGGTTGGGAGGGGAAGAACTGCGGCAGGTACGCCGACGGCTGGATTTCGGGACTGACCGGACGATAGCCGGGCCGCGCCATCGGGCCGCCCACGTCCAGCATGAACTCCGCCAGGCGATAGGCAATATAGTTCATCATGATCGTGTTAATGACTTCATGGGCGCCCGTCTTCGCCTTGAGCAACCCCACGATGCCAGCCCAGATGGCCCCGCCTGCCGCGCCCGCCAACAAGGCCAGCGGCAAATGGATGAACCACGGCAGGCCGGTGATGCTGTAGCCCACGTACACACTCGTCAGACCGCCGATGAAGTATTGCCCTTCGGCGCCGACGTTGAACAGCCCGCCCTGGAAACCCACGGCCACGGCCAGCCCCGCGAAGATGTAGGGCGTCGCAATGCGCAACGTTTCCGTGAAGTGATACAGGTCGCCAAAAGCGCCAAAGAAAAAGGCCCCGTACGCGACGGAAATCACTTCCCACGCGCGCTTGAATCCCTGGCCAATGCTCTCACCGAAAGCCGCGATGACGGTGGTATCGGTGATGATGATCAACAACGCGCCGATCAGCAAGGCCGTGATCACGGCCAGGAGCGGCACCGCAACGCTCCGTCCGATGACTTTTAGCGGCGCCGTCCAGCTGCGTTTTGCTTGAGGTTGTTGCGCGCTCATCCCGCCGCCTCCTGTGTAGGTGCATGCACGCCGGCCATCAACAACCCGATTTCCTCTTTGGTTGCTGTGGCAATGGGCACAATGCCCATAATCCGCCCGTCGAACATCACGATGACGCGATCCGCCAACGAGAGGACCTCATCCAGTTCCGCCGAGACCAACAGCACGCCGGCACCCTGATCGCGTTTCCGCACCAGCTGCGAGTGAATGTACTCGATCGAGCCGACGTCCAACCCGCGCGTCGGTTGCGAGGCGATGACGAGCTTCACGTCGCGGCTCAACTCCCGCGCGACAATCACTTTCTGCTGATTACCGCCCGACAGATTCCCGACGTGCGTGAAAATGCC
Organism: Anaerolineae bacterium; assembly: GCA_018055515.1. GTDB lineage: Bacteria > Chloroflexota > Anaerolineae > B4-G1 > SLSP01 > JAAZNO01. The sequence continues at coordinate 6,243 of JAGPHL010000090.1, read as the reverse complement.
CGGCGTGCGCACATCGTATTCCTTCACCAGCCGCTCAGCGCGTTCGCGGATCGCCGGCTCTTGCAGCACCAGCCCCTTCGCCACCGGCGGCAGATAATACGTGTTCAGGATCAGGTTATCGGCGATGGGATAGCCTAACACCAACCCATCCCGCTGACGATCTTCGGGAATGTGCGCCGTGCCCGCTTCGGTGATGAGCCGTGGCGTAGCATGGGTGACGTCTGCCCCCACGACGGTGATGGTGCCATCTATCACGCGGCGCAGGCCGGTCAACGCCTCGACCAGCTCGGTCTGACCGTTGCCCTGCACGCCCGCTACGCCCACAATCTCGCCGGCGCGGATGTCAAAACCGATCCCTTTGACCGCCACCTCGCCCCGGTCGCCCATGACCCTCAACCCCTCGACGGCAAGCACGACCTCCTGGGGTTGCGCCGGCTCCTTTGGAACAGTGAGGATGACCTCGCGGCCCACCATCAACGAGGCCAGGTGGCGCTCATCCGTCTGATGGGGATCCGCCATGCCTACCAGCTTGCCGCGCCGCAGCACCGCAATCTGGTTCGAGAGCGCCAGCACTTCCTTCAGTTTGTGCGAAATGAAGATCACCGATTTGCCCTGCGCGACCAGCGTCCGCACCATCTCAAAGAAGCCCTCGACTTCTTGTGGGGTGAGCACGGCAGTCGGCTCGTCAAAGATCAGGATGTCGGCTTTACGGTACAGCAGTTTGATGATTTCCACCCGTTGTTGCAGGCCCACGGGCAGGTTGCCGACCAAATCATCGGGGTTCAATTCCAGGTGGTAGCGCTCGGAGATCTCGCGGACACGCTTAGCGGCGCTCTCCCGATCCAGAAAAATCCCGTTCTTGAGGCTTTCCATCCCCAACATGACGTTTTCGGTCACCGTGAGCACCGGCACCAGCATGAAGTGCTGATGCACCATGCCGATGCCCAGGGCAATCGCGTCATTCGGGCTGTGGATCTCCACTTTCTTCCCGCGAACCCAGATTTCACCCTCATCGGGCGCATACAGGCCATAAAGCACATTCATGAGTGTGCTTTTGCCGGCTCCATTCTCGCCCAGAAGTGCGAGCACTTCCCCTTCATTCAGCGTCAGATCAATATGATCATTCGCCAGAACTCCGGGGAAGTGCTTGGTAATGCCTTTTAATTCCAGAACTGGGGGCATGCAGCTTGCTCCTTTCCTGCGATCGAAACGCAATGTGTGAAGCAGATCTAATGAGATGGGATGGAGGGTAATGGCCGGGTTAGCTGATACTTGCCGCACCGATCGTCACCACGGCAGGGGACCCAATCATGCGGCGCCGCTAAGGGCTCTTCCGCTCCCATAACCCCCCGGCGGCAAAGTCCCTTCCTGCCCGGCCGCCCGAAGGCCGGGGACTGCCGAGCGGTCCTTGGTCTTCGGGCAGGCCAGAGCAGAAAATGCTCCAGATGAACAAAGGGCGGCGTCGCCCGTGCAACGCCGCCCTCGGCCCACACAGATTACTGGAGGCTCGCCAGATAAGCGTCCCAGCCAGTGTCAATCTTCCCGTCAATGATGCCCTGCTTGAGGGTCTCAATTTCCTTGAGCACATCGGCAGGTACAGCGCCAGCCGCCACGGGGGCGATGTCCACGCCGTTATTCGCCAGCGTGCCCACGTAGTTCTCGCCGTTGAATCCCTTGAAGTTCGGATCCATCACCATCTTGATGGTGTCATACACGGCCACATCCATCTTCTTCATCACGCTGGTGAGCACGACGTCCTTGTACTGCGCCGCGCTGATGGTCCAGTCGGTGTCCACGCCGATGACCCAGGCATTCCCATGCTCCTGCACCGCCTGCGCGCTTCCCAGACCCACCGGGCCCGCCACGGGCATGACGACGTCGGCGCCCTCGGACATGAACTCCTCCGCGATGCGGCGACCATCATCCGTGGACTCGAAGTTCCCCGCGAACACCCCGTTGTTCTTGGCCGTGTCCCAACCCAGCACCTGCACGTTCGTGCCCTTCTGCTGGTTGTAGTACTTCACACCGGCCTCAAAACCCACCATGAAGATGGTGACCGTCGGGATGTTGATGCCGCCGAAGGTGGCTACCTTGCCCGTCTTCGTCGCCGCAGCCGCCACGTACCCGGCCAGGAACCCCGCCTGATCGGTCGAGAAGGTCAGACCCCGCACGTTCGGACCCAGCGAGCTGTTGTCCACGATGGCGAAGTTGACGTCAGGATTCTCCGCCGCGAACTTGGCAGTGTCATCGGCCAGCAGGAACCCCACCGTCACGATGAGATTGGCCCCCTGTTTGATGTACTGCGTGATGTTCGTCGCGTAATCCGTCTGCTGCTGCGACTCGAGGTATGACCCGTCAATCCCCAGCTCCTTGATCGCCATCTCGACGCCCTTCCACGCCGTCGCGTTGAAGGACTTATCGTCAATCCCGCCCATGTCGGTGACCATGCCCACCTTGAAGGCCGGCGCAGGCGTCGGCTTCTCCAGGCTCGCCAGATAAGCAGCCCAGCCAGTGTCAATCTTCCCGTCAATGATGCCCTGCTTGAGGGTCTCAATTTCCTTGAGCACATCGGCAGGTACAGCGCCAGCCGCCACGGGGGCGATGTCCACGCCGTTATTCGCCAGCGTGCCCACGTAGTTCTCGCCGTTGAATCCCTTGAAGTTCGGATCCATCACCATCTTGATGGTGTCATACACGGCCACATCCATCTTCTTCATCACGCTGGTGAGCACGACGTCCTTGTACTGCGCCGCGCTGATGGTCCAGTCGGTGTCCACGCCGATGACCCAGGCATTCCCATGCTCCTGCACCGCCTGCGCGCTTCCCAGACCCACCGGGCCCGCCACGGGCATGACGACGTCGGCGCCCTCGGACATGAACTCCTCCGCGATGCGGCGACCATCATCCGTGGACTCGAAGTTCCCCGCGAACACCCCGTTGTTCTTGGCCGTGTCCCAACCCAGCACCTGCACGTTCGTGCCCTTCTGCTGGTTGTAGTACTTCACACCGGCCTCAAAACCCACCATGAAGATGGTGACCGTCGGGATGTTGATGCCGCCGAAGGTGGCTACCTTGCCCGTCTTCGTCGCCGCAGCCGCCACGTACCCGGCCAGGAACCCCGCCTGATCGGTCGAGAAGGTCAGACCCCGCACGTTCGGACCCAGCGAGCTGTTGTCCACGATGGCGAAGTTGACGTCAGGATTCTCCGCCGCGAACTTGGCAGTGTCATCGGCCAGCAGGAACCCCACCGTCACGATGAGATTGGCCCCCTGTTTGATGTACTGCGTGATGTTCGTCGCGTAATCCGTCTGCTGCTGCGACTCGAGGTATGACCCGTCAATCCCCAGCTCCTTGATCGCCATCTCGACGCCCTTCCACGCCGTCGCGTTGAAGGACTTATCGTCAATCCCGCCCATGTCGGTGACCATGCCCACCTTGAAGGCCGGCTTGGTTTCCTGGGTCGGCTGCTGCGTCACTTCTTGCGTGGGCGTAGCCGTCGGCGTAGCACCACACGCGGCCAACAACATGCTGGCAATCAACATCAGGCTCAACACAGCCCAAAACTTTTTCAACATAGGACTCCTCCTTCAGAATTTCAAAGTTTCAGATTCCAGATTTCAAACGACAGGATTGGAAACTTCACAACCAAAATGGGACTTGTTCACGTATCTCTGCGCCTATGCGATTGCACCACCTCCTTAAAAGTGCACCCCTTGGATAGAAGTGTAACACCACTTGCAGACCCCCCGATAGGCGCCTGCTCTAGTTATACATCATACCGCAAGTTTGGCAATATGACCAGAAGGAAAAGGCCTTATTGCCAGTGCAGAATATCACTTTTGGAGCCCATCGGGAAACATTACGGGATTATGTCATCTCCTCAACCGAGGCATCCACCGTCACCGCGGCGGCCTGAGGACGAAAAACCAGCTCCTCTCCCTCCAGGTCAATTTCCACAAGGGTGTCAGGGCCAAAATCGCCGCTCAAAATGCGGAGGCTCAGAGGGCTTTCGACATAGCGCTGAATGGCCCGGCGCAGGGGACGCGCGCCGTATTGCGGATCATAGCCCTGCTGCGCTAGCCAGCGCGCGGCAGCCGGCAGGAGCCGCATGCGCAAACCGTATTCCTGCAACCGCGCCTCCACTTCCTGCATCTGCAAATGGACGATCCGCTCCATGTCCTCCAGGGTGAGCGGCCCAAAGACGATGATCTCGTCCACCCGGTTGAGGAATTCCGGGCGGAAGGTCTGCCGCAAGGCGGCCAGTACCCGCTGACGCGCACCGTCCTCTTCCGCCGCGCCGGCATGGGCAAATCCCAACGCCCCGCCGCGCCGCAGCATTTCCGTCCCCACGTTGGAGGTCATGATGATGAGCGTGTGACGGAAGTCCACCACATGGCCCTGCCCGTCGGTCAGCCGCCCCTCATCGAGAATCTGCAACAAGGTGTTCCACACGTCGGCGTGCGCCTTTTCGATCTCGTCGAAGAGCACGACCTGATAGGGACGCCGCCGCACCGCTTCGGTGAGCTGCCCTCCCTGCTCGTAGCCCACGTAGCCCGGCGGTGCGCCAAACAGCCGCGAGACGGTGTGCGCCTCCCGGTATTCGCTCATGTCCACCCGCAGCAGCGCATCCTCATCATCAAAGAGGAAAGCCGCCAACGCCTTGGCCGTCTCCGTCTTCCCAACGCCCGATGCGCCCAGGAACAGGAAGGTGCCGATGGGGCGACGCGGGTCCTTCAGCCCGGCGCGGGCGCGACGAATCGCATCCGCGATGGCATGGAGCGCTTCCTGTTGCCCGACGATGCGCTCCCCCAAGGCCTCTTCCATGCGCAGCAACTTCTGCGCCTCGCTTTCCATGACCTGCGAGACGGGGATGCCCGTCCACGCGGAGACAACGGCCGCGATGTCGGCGGCCTCCACGGTCTCATCGAGGTGATGGGTGTCCAGCCATTCACCGCGCTGCTTTTCAAAGGCCTGTTCCAACCGCAACCGCTGCACCTTGATCTCCGCAGCCCGTTCGTAATCGCGCGCCGCGCCCGCCGCCTCCTCTTCCGCGCGGAGACGCCGCAACTCGTCCTCCAGGCGTTTGAGATCGGGCGGCAGCGTGTAGAGCCGCACCCGCAAACGCGCGGCCGCCTCGTCCATCACGTCAATCGCCTTGTCCGGCAGATGGCGATCGGTCACGTAGCGATGGGAGAGCTGCGCCGCCGCCACCAGGGCGCTGTCGCTGATGGTCACCCGGTGATGCGCCTCGTAGCGCCTGGCGAGGCCGCGCAGCATCTCGATGGTATCCTCGACCGAGGGCTCCTCGACAAAGACCGGGGCGAAGCGGCGCTCGAGCGCGCCGTCGCGCTCGATGTATTGGCGGTATTCGTCGAGCGTCGTCGCGCCGACGCACTGCAATTCCCCGCGCGCGAGCGCCGGCTTGATCATGTTAGAGGCATCCAGCGCGCCGGCTGCATTGCCGGCGCCCACCACGGTGTGCAGCTCGTCAATGAAGAGAATGACTTCCCCCTGCGCGCGCTGCACTTCCTCTAAAATGTTCTTGAGCCGCTCCTCGAACTCGCCGCGGAAACGGGTCCCGGCAACCAGACCTCCCAGATCCAGCTGCAAGATCCGCTTGCCCTTGAGGATTTCAGGCACGTCATCGCGCACGATTTTCTGGGCCAACCCCTCGACGATCGCCGTCTTGCCGACGCCCGGCTCGCCGATGAGCACGGGATTGTTTTTGGTGCGGCGGACGAGGATCTGGATCACCCGGCTGATCTCTTCGTCACGCCCGATGACGGGATCAAGCCGCTGCTCACGCGCCATGGCGGTCAGATCGCGGCTGTATTTTTCCAGCACACGGAACTGTGATTCAGCCTGCGGATGCGTGACGTGCTGCCCGCCGCGCAGGCGTTGCAGGGCCTCCAGCGCGCGCTCGCGGGTGAGGTTGAATTCCTGCAGCAAGCGCGCCACGGCAGTATTGCGTTCCTGCAAAATTGCCAGGAACAGATGTTCGGTGGAGATGTACTCGTCCTTGAGCTGGCTGGCCTCGATGCCGGCGAGCTCGATCGTGCGGTTGACGCGCGGCGTGCTGAACACCTGTTGCCGTCCTCCCGCGCCGTAAATGCCCGGGCGCGAGGTCGCGCGCAACATGCCATCGAGCTGTTCCGCCAACAATGCCGGCTCCACGCCCAAATCCGTCAGCAGGTCCGGCACCATCCCCTCCGGTTGATTCACCAACGCCAGCAGGAGATGTTC
>JAGPHL010000089.1 GCA_018055515.1 Anaerolineae bacterium | reverse complement strand
TGAGCCTTGTCGCCTGCGCCAGCACGCCAACGGCCGCACCGACGTCCCCGGCCCTGAACGTGACCGACGCCCTGGGCCGCGAAGTGCACTTGTCCGCCCCACCCCAACGCATCATCGTCGGCGGACGCGCCAATTTCATGCTCAGCGACGCGCTGTACCTGTTCCCCAACATGCCCTCGCGGGTCCTGGCGTTGACCAAGGCCACACAGCAAGCGACCGATTTTCTGCTCCTGCTTGATCCTGAGACCAAAAACAAGACGCGCTTCGCCTCGGATTCGGCAGCGGAAGACATCGCTGCCGCCGGCCCCGATCTGGTGCTGCTCAAGAGCTACATGCGCGACTCGGTGGGGGTGACGCTGGAGCAGCTAGGCATTCCCGTGATCTACCTGGACCTGGAAACTCCAGAGCAATACCAGCGCGACCTTCAGACGTTGGGACAGGCGCTCGGCGCCCCGGAACGCGCTACCGAACTGTGGGCCTATTACCAGGAGATCCTCGACCGCGTGGCGCAGGGCACCCAAGGGCTGACCGAGGCGCAAAAACCCCGCGTACTGCTCCTGCAATACAGCGCCACAGGTAATGAGATCGCCTTCAAAGTACCGCCGGAAAAATGGATTCAGACCACGCTCGTCACCCTCGCTGGCGGGCAACCCGTCTGGCGCGAAGCCGCCCAGGGCGGCGGGTGGACCGTCGTCACCCTGGAGCAGATCGCGGCGTGGAATCCCGATCAGATTTACATCATCACCTACAGCGGCTCCGCCGCGGAGATCGTGACGCAGCTGCAGGCCAATCCCCAATGGGCGGAACTGGCCGCCGTCCGCGCCGGGCAGATGTTCCCCTTCCCAGCAGACTATTACAGCTGGGATCAGCCCGACACGCGCTGGGGCCTGGGCCTGCTCTGGCTGGCGCAGCACATTCAGCCGGAGCGTTTCGCCGACGTGGACATGGGAGCGGAAGTCTATCGCTTCTTTGAAGATCTCTACGGGCTCGACCGCGCCGTAATTGACGCGAACATCATGCCCCTCATCAAGATGAAATAGGCCCAATGGCGCAAGGTCAAGCCAATCAGACGCGCGTCCTCTCGTCCCAGAGGCGCAGCGCTCGCGGAAAACTTCAAGAGACTGCGGCGCCCTCCGCAACGGCAGAGTCTCTGGGCCTCCGTGAGGCAGCGTTGCATCGCCGGCGCGTGTTGTGGGGACTCGTCGCCCTGACGCTGTTCGTCGTTGGGGCGGCGAGCCTCAGCGGACGCTATCCCGCGCCTTACTGGATGCCCCCCCGCCTGTTGCTGGAGGATCCTCTCGCGCGGCAGATCTTCTTCAACCTGCGGCTGCCGCGCATCCTGGCCGCGCTGCTCCTGGGGATGACGCTGGCAGGGGCCGGGACTGTCTTCCAGATGATCTTCCGCAACCCGCTCGTGGAGCCGGGCTTCCTGGGGGTCTCGCAGGGCGCGGCCTTCGGCGCCGCGTTGAGCATCGTCGCCTGGAACGCCGGCAGCGCCGGCATCCAGGTCTCAGCGGCGGCCTTTGGTTTCCTGGGACTGCTGCTCTCCGACATGCTCGCCCGTCGCATCCGCTACGGCGGCTGGACCCTGCGCCTCGTCCTCGCCGGCATCGCCGTTTCGGCGCTCTTCTCCGCCGGCGTCGGCCTCCTCAAATACGTCGCCGATCCCCTCACGCAGCTGCCGGACCTCGTCTTCTGGATGATGGGCGCGCTGTGGGGCGTCACCTGGAGCAAGGCGCTCTCCATCCTGCCGGTGACGGTGATCGCGCTGCTCTTCCTGCTGTTGATGCGCTGGCGCCTCAACGTGCTGGCGTTGGACGAGGCCACGGCGTTCTCATTGGGCGCCTCGCCGGCCCGCGAGCGGATGGCGCTGCTGCTCGCCGCCGTCGCCGCCGTCTCTGCCGTCGTCTCCATCTCCGGCGTCGTCGGTTGGATCGGCCTCATCGTGCCGCATCTCGCCCGACGTCTCCTCGGAGCGGACGCCCAGACCGCCCTGCCCGGCGCGCTGCTCATCGGCGGAGCGTTTGCCGTGCTTTGCGACACGCTCGCCCGTAGCCTGCTGGCAGGGGAAATCCCCCTGGGCATCCTCGCCTCGCTCATCGGCGCAACCATCTTCATCGTGCTGATGCTGGCGCAACCGCGAACGGCAATGCTCAGCGGCTGAGAGGTGACCGTGACGCCGATTTCCATCACCCTTTCGGACATTCACTTCCGCTATGACGGGCGCGAGGTCGCCGTCTTCGAGGGCCTGTCGCTGGAGATTCCGCCCGGCTCCATCACCGCCATCCTCGGCCCCAATGGCGCCGGAAAATCCACCCTGCTCTACCTGATTCTGGGGCTGCTCGCGCCGGCGCAGGGAAAGGTTCTCCTGGCGCAACGCCCGCAGCACAGTTACTCCCGTCGCGAGCTGGGCCAATTGGTGGGCCTCGTGGCGCAAGAGGAAGTGATCCCCTTCAACTTCACCGTTCAGGAATACGTGCTGCTAGGGCGCGCGCCCTATCTCAACTTGCTGGAAACGCCTCGACCGCAGGACCTGGAAATCGCCCATCACGCCCTGGCGCGCGTGGGCGCGGCAGACATGGCGTCACGACCGCTCCAAACGCTGAGCGGCGGCGAACGGCAACTGATCGTGCTCGCGCGCGCCCTGGCACAGGAACCGCACGTGCTCCTGCTGGATGAGCCGACCGCGCACCTGGACCTGGGCAACAAAGGGCGCGTGCTGGAGCTGGTGCGGCAGCAGGCCGAAGCCGGCGCCACCGTCATTTTCACCACGCACGAGCCGGACCTGGTCGGGACGTTGGCGGACAACGTCGTGCTGATGCGCGCCGGTCAGGCGCTTGCCGCCGGGCCCCTGGACGAGATCTTTACCGGCGAGAATCTTTCGCGCACCTACAACGTGCCGGTGCACGTGCTCCAGGTCGAGGGCAAGCGCTTTATCGTGACTTAAAAAAATGTGACTTTTGTCGGAGACAGACTCGCGCCGGCGTGCTAGAATAAGGAAAGAGTGAGCCGGAGCACAAACACAGATGCTGCGCCCCCTTCACTTGCCACCATTCACTCTCAGGAGGTATGCCATGGACATGTTTTGCTATCAGTGCCAGGAAACGGCCAAGAATGAGGGCTGCACCATCACCGGCATGTGCGGCAAGCCGGCAGAAGTCGCCCAGCTGCAGGATTTGTTGATCTGGCTCCTCAAGGGGATTTCCTTCTGGGGCGTGCGCGGGCGCGCATTGGACGTTGTGGACCCGGAGACCGATTTATTCGTCGCCAAAGCGCTTTTCGCCACCATCACCAACGCCAACTTCGACCCGGACCGTTTCGTCCACCTGATCCGTGAGGCCATCGAACGCCGCGAAGCGCTGCGTCAGCGCGCTCAAGCGGTCTGCCGCGCGCAACGGGACAGCGCTTGTAACGACGCGCCGCCGGATCATCGCGGCTGGATTCCCGCTGCCTACGATGTGGACACGCTCACCGCCAAGGGGCGCGAGGTGGGCGTCATGGCCGATCCCGCCCTGAACCCCGACATTCGCTCGCTACGCGAATTGCTGATCTACGGCCTGAAGGGCCTCGCCGCCTACACCGAGCACGCCTATGTGCTGGAGCACAGCAACGACGCGCTGCTCGCCTTCATGCAAGAGGTGCTCGACGCCACGACGAATGACGAGCTCACCGCCGAAGACCTGGTCGCCCTGGTGCTCCGCACCGGTCAGATGGGCGTCGAAGCCATGCGCCTGCTCGACGCCGCCAACACCGAGACGTACGGACATCCCGAACCCACCCAGGTGGCTCTGGACGTGCGCCCCGGGCCGGGCATCCTCATCAGCGGGCACGATCTGCGCGATCTGGAGGAGCTGCTGCAACAGACCGAGGGGACCGGCGTCAACGTCTACACGCACGGCGAGATGCTGCCCGCCAACGCCTATCCCGCCTTCAAGAAATACCCGCACTTCGTCGGGAACTATGGCGGTTCGTGGTGGCATCAGCAGCAGGAATTTGAGGCTTTCGGCGGACCGATCGTGATGACGACCAACTGCATCGTGCCGGTGAAGGACAGCTACCGCGAGCGGCTCTTCACGACCGGCATGGCGGGATGGCCCGGCTGTCCGCACATCCCGGACCGCGAGCCCGGCAAGCCGAAGGACTTCAGCGCCGTCATCGCCCTGGCCAAGACCTGCCCCGGCCCCAAACCGCTGGAAACCGGCGCCATTCCGATCGGCTTTGCGCACCACACGGTGATGAGCGTGGCGGATAAAGTCATCGAAGCGGTTCAGACGGGGGCCATCAAGCGCTTCGTGGTGATGGGTGGCTGCGATGGACGGCAAAAGTCCCGCGATTATTACACCCGGCTCGCGCAGGCGCTGCCCAAGGAGTACGTCATCCTCACCGCGGGCTGCGCCAAGTATCGCTACAACAAGCTCGACCTGGGGCAGATCACCAGCGCCGACGGGACCTTCACCCTGCCGCGCGTCCTCGACGCCGGGCAATGCAACGACTCGTATTCGCTGGCCGCCATCGCCCTGCAGCTCCAGGCAGCGTTGGGATTGGCCGACATCAACGACCTGCCCATTTCCTACGACATCGCCTGGTACGAGCAGAAAGCGGTCATCGTGCTGCTGGCGCTGCTCTCCCTGGGAGTCAAGCACATCCGCCTGGGCCCCACCCTGCCGGCGTTCGTCTCGCCGGGCGTGCTGGATGTGTTGGTGCAGCACTTCGACATCAAGCCCATTGGATCGGTCGAAGCGGACGTCGCCGCCATCGTTGCGGGGAACTGAGCCTTCACGCAAACACCCCAGAGGAGCCGATCAAGCCCCTCTGGGGTGTTGTCGTCCATCGCCTCAGGACGTCGCTCAGCAGGTCACTCAGCAGGTCACTCAGCAAGTCACATGGAAGAGGCCGATGACCTTGCCGCGCGCCTCATTCCAGTGTTTGAGCGCTTTCGGGGTTGGAGCGAGCATCACCCGCACGCCCTTTTTCTCGAAATAGGCCGCCGCCTCATCTGAGAGCCGGGCCTTGTCGAAACGCCCGGTCCCAAAAATGAGCGCTTCCGCGCCCTCCTTGTAGATCTGCTTCGCCTCATCGAGCGAGACTTTGTGACTCGTGCCGTAGACTTTCCTGGACAGCTTGCTCTTGCGACGGCGCACCTTGCCGTCCCAGCGCAACAGCACGTCATACTCGTAGGTCTCGCCGGCGATGCGCATCGCGCCGAACTTGTACTTCTCGATCACGGGCTCCATGCCTCATCCCCCCTTCAAGGCCCCCGGCCTGCCGCCGACGACACCGCCTGGAAGGCCGCCATCGCCGGCCTCATGGCGAAGCGTGTTCCCCCTCAGGGGCACCTTGCACTCCGGCCTCAGGGTCCTCCATCAGCAAGAAGCGGTTCATCGCTCGCAGCACGGCCTTGAGAATCATGTCACCCAGAGGCACGAGGTGAAGATCAATGAAAAGATTCTCTTCGGGGATCTCCTCGTCCAGTTTTTCCATCTCGTCCCGGAAAATCGCCAGCAGCTGCTCCTCGTGATCCACCAGAAAGGCCGCCAGATCCCGTCGGCTCAGGCGAAAAGCCGTTTCACGCACCATGCGTCGCAACATAAGCACACCTCAGCAAATAGAGATCCGTGAGCCGTGAGGAGAGAGTTGTCGTAGTCACGGCTCGCGGCTCACCCCTCACAGCTCACATTTTCATCTCGGCAGTGCCCCGCAGGGACATGCCAGCTCCAACTCCGCGTTCATCCGTGAACCCTGCCCCACCCCTGGAACAGAGCGCGCGGCATGACCCAAAAATCAAGCGCCCCATGGCGTCGGTCATTCAGGCGCGCGCCATGGGGCCGTGAGAGCACAACCGGCAAACTTAGAGCTTGATCTCCGTGCCCAGCGCCTTGAGGAACGCTGCCAGCCACGCCGGATGAGCCGGCCAGGCCGGCGCGCTGACCAGATTGCCATCCACGTGCGCCTGATCCGCCGCGAGAGGAATGAAAGTCGCGCCCGCATTGGTGACGTCTGGACCCACAGCGGGGTAGGCCGTGCACTCCTTCCCCTTGAGGACGCCCGCCGCCGCCAGAATCTGCGGCCCATGGCAGATCGCCGCAATGGGCTTGCCAGCCTGCGCAAAGTGCTGCACGATCTTGATCACATCAGCGTCGAGGCGGATGTATTCCGGCGCGCGTCCGCCGGGGAGCAGCAGCGCGTCGTAATCCTCGGCCTTGACCTCCGCGAACGTGGCGTTGAGCACGAAATTGTGCCCCGGCTTCTCACTGTAGGTCTGATCGCCCTCGAAGTCATGAATCGCCGTGCGCACCTTGTCGCCCGCCTTCTTGCCCGGACAAACGACATGGACTTCGTGGCCTACCATCAGCAAGGCCTGGAACGGCACCATGAGCTCATAATCCTCAACGAAATCACCTGCGAGAATCAAAATCTTCTTGGCCGCCATACGCCTATCCTCCTTAATGAATGTGTGACCGATGTGAAGTGAAAATGGCTGCCGTCGCAACACGACGACCCAGAATGTATTATAGAACAAGCTGTGCGTACAGTCAAGGCAAATGCGACGGCAAGGGACAACCTCGCCAACCAGAGTTGGCGTTGCGGCCCCAAATTGACGATTCACGGCAGAAAAGTATACTGGAATCCAACGGAGATCCGCCAATCGCCCATTGGCCGATTCTCGATTCTGGCGCTCACTCGCTTTCAATGAGGATGACCCATGACCCTGGAACTTCACAAAATGCGCACAGCTGAATACCGTTCGATGTTGGCCCAATGCATCCACTGCGGCCTGTGCCTGGATGCCTGCCCTACCTACGCCGTCTTCGGCGCGGAGACGGACGCCCCGCGCGGGCGCATCGTGCTGATGAAGGCCGCCGCCGAGGGCGCGCTCGACGCCGACGCCTTCCTCGGCCCCTACGCCGAACACCTGCTGCTCTGCCTGGAATGCCGCGCCTGCGAATCGGCCTGCCCTTCGGGCGTCCCCTACGGCGCGCTGATCGAGGGCGCGCGCATTGATCTCGAACAGCAACGCCGCGCCGGACCCGTCGAACGTTTTGCCATGTGGCTGGGCCTCTACCAGATGATGCCCCACACCGGACGGCTCAAGGCCGTCGCGCGGCTGATGCGGCTCTACGAGAAGAGCGGCCTGCAGAAGGCCGTGCGGACGCTGAACTTCCTGCCGCAGCCCCTCAAAGGCATGGAAGCCATCCTCCCGCCGCTGGACACCCACTTCCTGGAGACCCGCCAACCGGCGCCGGCCCTGGGCGAGAAGCGCGGCAAGGTCGCCTTCTTCGTCGGCTGCATTCAGGAGGCCTTTCTCACCGGCATGAATGCCGCCACCGTCCGCGTGTTGCAGCGCAACGGTTACGAGGTGCACTTCCCCGCCGCGCAGACCTGTTGCGGCGCGGCGCAGCTGCACACCGGCCACGAGACGCTCGCGCTCGAGCTGGCGCGGCGCAACATTGACGCCTTCCTTGCCGACGACTACGACGCCGTCATCAACAATGCGGGGGGCTGCGGCGCGCAGCTCAAGGAATATGCCTCCATGCTCCGGGAGGATCCCGCTTACGCCGAACGCGCCCAACGCTTCGTCGCCCTGGTGCAGGACTTCAACGAGTTCCTGGCGACCCATCTGCACACTCCACCGCAGGGCGCGCTCCCCCTCCGCGTGACCTACGCCGATTCCTGCCACCTGCGCCATGCGCAAAAGATCATCACCCAACCCCGCGACCTGCTGCGCGCCATCCCCCGGCTGGAGCTGGTGGAGCTCGCCAAACCCGATCAGTGCTGCGGCAGCGCCGGCATCTACAACATCGTGCAGACGGAGACGGCCAACGCCATCCTCGACGCCAAAATCGCCGACATCGCCGCGACCGGGGCGGACGTCCTCGCCGTGACCAACACCGGCTGCGCCATGCAGTTGATCTCCGGCGTGCGCCGCGCCGGATTGCCCATCAAAGTCATGCACGTCGCGGAGCTCCTCGAGCTGTCCTATCGCGCCGCGGCGGTCGAAACCCGGCGCGCTCCACAGCCCCATCCGACGCCCAAACCCATCAGCAAGGGCGCGCTGCTGCCGCGCGTGCGTCCGCCGGCGGATCCCGACCTGCGCGCGCTCGCGCAACGCCTCGGCCCCGGGCGAGTCATCAGCGACACGACCGAGCGCCTTCCCTACGAGCGCGACGCCGCGCTGGAACACGGCCGGCCCACCGCCGTGATCCTCCCCCACAACACGGCCGAGGTGCAGGCCACCGTCGCCTGGGCGCGGGAACAGCAGCTGCCCCTCATCGCGCGGGGAGCGGGCACCGGGCTCGCCGGCGGCGCCGTCGCCGAAAACGGCGGCCTGATCCTGGAATTGTCGCGCCTGAAGGCCGTCACCGACCTGGAGGTGACCGGGCGCAGCGTCACCGTGCAGGCCGGCGTCATCAACCTCACCTTTGATGAGCTCGTCAAAGCGCGCGGGCTGTACTTCCCCGCCGACCCGGCGAGCGGACGCTCCGCAACCCTGGGAGGCAACATCGCGGCCAACGCCGGCGGGCCGCACTGCTTCAAGTACGGCGTCACCACCAACTACATCACCGGCCTGGAGGTCGTCCTCGCCGACGGACGCGCCGTGCACTTTGGCGGGCGCGCCTTCGACCGGCCCGAATACGACTTCGTGGGCCTTTTCACCGGCAGCGAGGGGACCCTGGGCATGGTGACGCAGGCCGAGGTCCGCCTCCTCAGCAACCCGCCCGCGCTGCGCACCCTGCGCGCCGCCTTCGATTCCATCGAGACCGCCGGGCGCGCCGTCTCCGCCATCATCGCCCAGGGACTGATCCCCGCGACGCTGGAGCTCATGGATCAGAAAATCGTCCGCATCATCGAGGACTACCTCCATTTGGGACTCCCGACCGACGCCGGCGCGGTGATGCTTGTGGAAGTGGACGGCTACCCGGAGAGCCTCGATCCGCAGATGGCCGAGGTCGTGGCGGTGCTGGAGCGTTTCCAGGCCTTCGACCTGCAGATCGCGCGGGACGCGGCCGAGCGCGACCGCCTCTGGTACGGACGGAAGAGCGCGTTAGGAGCGCTGGCGCGGCTCGCCCCCTCCTATTTTCTGGTAGATGGGACGGTGCCCCGCAGTCGCCTGGGCGACGCCATCGCCGGGGTCAACCAGATTTGCGCGGACCTGGACCTGCAGGTGGCCTACGTCATGCACGCGGGGGACGGCAACCTGCACCCCTTCATCCTCATCCAGGAGCCGGAGAACCCCGCGTTCATGGCCCGCATCCATGAGGCCGGGCGGCGCATCCTGACGCTGTGCGTCGCCTACGGCGGGACCATCACCGGCGAGCACGGCGTGGGCATTGAAAAGCGCGCCTTCATGCCGCTGCTCTACGGTCCGGCGGAGCTGGCCGCCATGCATGACCTCAAGGCCGTCTTCGATCCCGAGGACCGGATGAACCCCGGCAAGGTGCTGCCGACGCCGCTGCCTGCCGTGTCCCTCCCCGAGGGCGAGCTGCCCGCTGCGGCCACCTTCACGCCGGCAAGCGCCGAAGAAGCCGCGGCGGGACTGGCGGCGCTGAGCGCGGCGCGACGCCCGGTCGTCATCGGCAAAGCGTGGACGGCAGCGCCGCAAGGGGCCGTGCGCCTCTCCAGCGCGGCGCTGCGGGGCGTGAGCGTGCTGACGCTCGACGATCTCTACGTCACCGTCGGCGCGGGGACGCCCGTCCATGAGGTGCAGGCGCGGTTGCGCGAGGTGGGAATGCAGGCCGCCCTGGCAAGCCCCTGGGAAGGGACGACGATCGGCGGCCTGGTCGCCGCCAACATCAACGGCCCGCTGCGGATGCGCTACGGCAGCGTGCGCGACCTGCTGCTCTGCGCCACCGTCGTCCTGCCGGACGGACGCCTGGTGCGCGCCGGGCGCCCGCTGGTGAAGAACGTCGCCGGCTACGATCTGCCCAAACTGCTGATCGGCTCCTACGGCACGTTGGGCTTCATCACCGAGGCGACTTTCCGCATCATGCCGCTGCCGCGCGTCCAGACGACCCTCTGCTGGCCCGCGGACGACCTGCAGCAGGCGCTGGCGTGGGCGGACCAGGTGCGCCCGTTCGTGCTGGTCGCCTCCGCCCTGCTCGCCTGCCGCGAGTGTGCCCTGCCGGGAGGCGCGCGCCTTCCCGCCGGGCTGCTCATCACCCTGGAAGGGCTGCCGCAGGACGTGGAGCGCGAGGCCGAGCGGTTGACCGAGACGCTGCGCCGCGCCGGCGCGCCCCAGCCTGCCGTGGACGCTACGTTCACGGGCACGGACGTGTGGACGAGCTTTGTCGGCGCGCCGCAGGAGACGCTGCTGCGGACGGGGGTCCCGGTGAAAGCGCTGCGCGACGTCATCCGCGCGCAGGAAAGCGCGCTCGCCGGGTTGCCGCTGCTGGTGGACGCGGCGCTGGGCCTCGCCTGGGTGGGACGGCCGGCGGAGGGCCTGTCGGCGGCAGCGCTCGCCGCGTGGATCGAGGCGCTGCGGCGGGCGGCCGAGGCGGCGGGAGGGTACACCGTGGCCCTGGCGTTGCCGGACGCCGTGCGGGGCAGCGTGGATCCGTGGGGGCGTCGCCCCGAGGCCGGGGAGTTCATGCGCGCGCTCAAGGCCCGCTGGGATCCGGCGGGGATTCTGGTGGGGGATTTCCTGCCGGCGGCGTGAAGCCTCGCCCCGGCAGGCCGACAGCGCGGTTGACTTCGACCCGAAGTCTGTTATGATGACGCCGCGGGCGGTTAGCTCAGTCGGTTAGAGCGCCTCCCTTACACGGAGGAGGCCACAGGTTCGAGTCCTGTACCGCCCATTGCCCCGCTTTTCCCTCGGAGAATAGAGACCCGTGAGCCG
>JAGPHL010000088.1:3526-10860 GCA_018055515.1 Anaerolineae bacterium | reverse complement strand
CCACGAGCCCCACACCGGGCAGAATCCAGTGGATAATGTAGGTCAGCCATTGATAGCCGCCGTCCAATCCCATGGGAACGATACCCAGGGCGATGTAGGCCCATAGCGGCAACGGCTTCCAGGTCACGCGACGCCGCAGCAGGCCGTAGAGCACGCCCGCGAGCGTCATCGCCCCATAGATGGCGATGCAGCGCTGACAAAGCGCCGTTTTGAACCCCGTCTCGGCGGATCCCAGGAATTTCCCCGCCGCCAGCATCTCCGAAGGCGACAGCGTCCCATCGGTCGGATAGGTCGCCTGCGGCCCGAACAGAAACCACGAGCGGAAGGCGTATTGGTGACAGAAGGGGTCGTAGAGATGATGGATGAAGGCGCCCGCCCCGGTGTCTCCCAGGTACATCAACACCGGCGCGAGAAACGCCAACGCGGTAAAGAGCGCCAGTAAGCCGTTGAAAAGCGCCAGCCAGTGTTTGGAGAGCCAGAACACGGCGTGATTGGCGCGACGCAACTTCCGGGCTTGCGCTTCCGGGGCGACCGGGGGTTTGGGCTGACGTGCGGGGGTGGCGGGCTGATCGGGGGACGGCGTCCCCGCGCGTTCGGCGATCCGCCGTTGCGCTTCTGCCAGGATTTCTTCGGCGCTCGGGGGGGGCGGGGGCGAGGAGGGCGCTGCGTTCATAGGCCCAGGTTCCAGCCGATGCCGTGTTGTTCGAGCCAGAGACCGATGGCGGCGAAGCTATCGGTGAGGACCACGATCCCCATGACGAGCAGCAGGACGCCGGCGGCCTTGTGGATCAGCGGCAGATAGCGCTGCGCGCGGGTCAGCCATTCCCCCACACGGTCCACCAGCACCGCCGCGAGAAGGAAGGGCAGGCCCACGCCGAAAGAGTACACGGCGAGCAGCCCCGCGCCCTGCAGCGCCGTGCTGCGGACGGCGCTCAGCGTGAGGATGGAGGTCAACGCCGGGCCGACGCACGGCGTCCATCCGGCGGCGAAGACCATGCCGATGAGCAACGACGAGGCGAAGCCCCATTCCTTTTTCGCGCGCCAGTCGAGCTGCGCCGAGCGATAGAGCGCCGGGACGTGCAGGACTTCCAGGAGGGTGAGGCCAAAGAAGATAATCAGCAGCCCGCCGATCACCCGCAGCCACGGTCCCCGCAACAGCGTGCCGAGGGACGCCGCGGCCAGGCCGAGCAGCATGAAGACGAGCGTGAATCCCAGCACAAAAAAGACCGCGTGCAGCACGAGGTTCAGGCGTTCTTTGCGGCCCCGCGCCCCGGGTTGCGTCACGGCGTAGCCGCTGAGATAGCTCAGGTAGGCCGGCACGAGTGGCAGCACACACGGCGCCAGGGACGACGCCAGCCCCGCCAGAAAGGCCAATCCCACGTTGATAGTCACGCTTTCCTCGGAAAATAGAGAGCCGTGAGCCGTGAGAAGAGAGCCGTCGCAGCCTCTGCTCACGACTCACCCCTCACGAGTCACATTTTCGTCATCGGTGATGTGCCGCAGGCTCGTGACAACTTCCCAGAAAATAGAACCCGCCTCTACGCTCCCGCGACGGCCAAAATTATACCACCTTCCCCCGCGCATACAAACAAACGTCCCCCTTCCACCGTTCTGGAGGGGGGACGTCGTCAGCGGGGGTTACGGCTCGCGTTGATAGCGGAGCACCGGCTTCCGCGCCGCGCGGACCTCGTCGAGCCGCCGGACGGGCGCGTTGTGCGGCGCCTCGTGCAGCAACTCCGGGGCCGTCGCCGCCTCTTCCGCGATCTTCCGCAGGATTTCGGCGTAAGCGTCCAGCGATTGCTTGCTCTCCGTCTCCGTCGGTTCGATCATCAGCGCCTCGTGGACGATGAGCGGGAAGTAGTTGGTCGGCGGATGGACCCCGTAATCAATCAGCCGCTTGGCGATGTCGAGCGCCCGAACGTCGGGCGCGGCTTGCAGCCGACCCTCGACGACGAACTCGTGCTTGCAGACGCGGTCGTAGGGTAGGGGATACACGCCCTTAATCTGGCTCAGCAGATAGTTGGCGTTGAGCACCGCATGCTCGGCCGCCTGGCGCAGGCCCGCGTCGCCCAACATGCGGATGTACGTGTACGCGCGCACCAACATGCCAAACTGCCCCCAGAAAGCCTTCACCGGCCCGATGGACTGCGGCGGCATGACAAAGTCGTAGATGAAGAAGTCCTCATCCTCATCTTCGAGCTGCACGACGACGGGGCCAGGGAGGAAATCTACCAGGTGCGCGGCCACCCCGACCGGTCCGCTGCCGGGGCCGCCGCCGCCGTGTGGCGTGCTGAACGTCTTGTGCAGGTTGAAGTGCATCACGTCAATTCCCAGGTCGCCGGGGCGCATCACGCCCATGAGCGCGTTCATGTTCGCGCCGTCGCCGTAGACCAGGCCGCCGCAGCTGTGAATGAGCTCCACCACTTCTTGAATGTGCTCCTCGAAGAGGCCCAGCGTGTTGGGATTGGTGATCATCAGGCCGACGACCCGATCGCAGAGCTGGGCGCGCAGCGCGGCGAGGTCCACGTTGCCGCGTTCATCCGAGGGGATTTGCACGACGTGCAGGCCGCTCATGTTCGTGGTTGCCGGATTGGTCCCGTGCGCCGAATCCGGCACGAGGATGAGGTCGCGCTGCGTCTCGCCCCGGAAGTGCTGATAGGCGCGCATGATCAGCACGCCCGTCAGCTCGCCCTGCGCGCCGGCGGCCGGTTGCAGCGTCACCCCGGCAAAGCCTCCAATCGCCTTCAGATATTCCTGGAGGTGATACATGAGGAACAACGCGCCCTGAGCCGTGCCGGGATCCTGCAGCGGATGCAGCCCCGTGAAGCCGGAAAGGCGCGCGGCAACCTCGTTGATTTTGGGATTGTACTTCATCGTGCACGAGCCGAGGGGATACATGCCCTTGTCAATGGCGTAGTTGAGCTGCGAGAGCCGGGTGAAGTGACGGACGACGTCCACTTCGCTCACTTCGGGCAGGGGCAGGTCGGCCCGCAACAATTCCGTCGGCAGCTCGCTCGGCGGGACATCCAGCTTCGGCGGCTTGACGCCCTCGCGTCCGGGAGCCGAGAGTTCGTAAATCAAGGGTTCAACCATGATGCTCACCTCCTGCGGCGTGATGCGCGTCGAACTCGGCCAACGCCGCCACAAAATCGTCAATCTCCTCGCGCGAGTTCATCTCCGTCACCGCCACCAGCATGTGATTCTCCAGCTGCGGGTAATCGCGCCCCAGGTCGTAGCCGCCGATGATCTCGAGGAAATATTCATTGAGGAGGAAGTCGTTGATCTCCGCGACAGGCGCGGGGCAGCGGACGACGAATTCGTTGAAGAAGGGGCGGGTGCGCACCACGCTGAAGCCCTCCAGCGCGTCAATCTCGCGCGCGGCGTAGTGCGCCTTGTGATAATTGAGCTCGGCGATCTTGCGCAGGCCTTGCTTTCCCAGCGCGGAAAGGTACACCGTGGCCGCCAGCATCATCAGGCCCTGGTTTGTGCAGATGTTGGAGGTGGCCTTTTCGCGGCGGATGTGTTGCTCGCGCGTCGTGAGGGTGAGCACGAAGGCACGCTGGCCTTCGGCGTCCACCGTCTCCCCGGCGAGGCGCCCGGCCAGCTGGCGCACATACTGCTCGCGGGTGGCGTAGAAGCCCAGGTACGGCCCGCCGAAATTGAGCCCCAGGCCCAGCGGTTGCCCTTCGCCCATCACGATGTCCGCGCCGAGCGCGCCCGGCGGCGTGAACAGTCCCAGCGAGATGGGGTTGGTCGCCACCGCCAGCAGCGTCCCGTCGCCCTGCTGATGCACGCGGTCGGCGAGGCCGTCCAGCGCCTCCAGCTCCCCGAAGAAGTTGGGGCTTTGCAGGACCAGGCAGGCGGTGTTTTTGTCCACCCGCGCTACCACCTGCTCCAGGGAAGCGGTGAGATCGTCGTCGCCGACGATTTGCAGGCCCATCCCCTGCGTGTAGGTGCGGATCACCTGCCGGTACAGGGGATGGACGGTGGGGGCGACCACAACTTGGGTGCGCTTGAGGCGGAAGACGTTCAGCGCCTGGATCACCGCCTCGGCGGTCGCCGTCGCCCCATCATAGTGGCTGGCGTTGGCGACTTCCATGCCCGTCAGGTCGCAGATCAGGCTCTGGAACTCGAAGATCGCCTGGAGCGTCCCCTGGCTCACTTCCGGTTGATAGGGCGTGTAGGCCGTGGCGAATTCACCCCGGCTGATGATGGCGTCTACAACGGCGGGGACCCAATGGCGATAGGCTCCCGCGCCCAGGAACATGGGCACTTCGTAAGCGTTGAGGTTGGAGGCAGCGATCTCGCGCAGCTCTTGGGCGATTTCCATTTCCGAGGCGGGTTCCGGCAGGCCCAGAGCGGGATAGCGATACTGCGCCGGAACGTCCGCGAACAGCGCGGCGAGGTCCTCCACACCGATGGCCGCCAGCATCTGGCGGCGCTCTTCATCCGTATGCGGTACGTAGACCATGGACAGCTCCTTTCATGCGTCGGGCGCAGGCGTTCAGGCCTCTTGCTCGAGCAACGCGGCGTAGGCTTCGGGGGTGAGCAAGGCGTCCCATTCCTCGGGGTCGCTGGCGCGGAGCTTGATCAGCCAGCCGCCCTCGAAGGCTTCGGCATTGATGAGCTCGGGCTGGTCTTCCAGCGCGGCGTTGATCTCCACGACCTCACCGCTCAGCGGGGCGTACACGTCGGAGGCGGCTTTGACGGATTCCACGACGCCGAATTGCTCGCCCTTCAACACTTCCTCGCCGACTTCCGGCAGCTCCACATAGACGATGTCCGAGAGGGTGCTCTGGGCGTAGTCGCTGATGCCGATGACGAACACCTCGCCTTCCGGCCGCGCCCACTCATGGGATTCGAGATATCGGGCATTGGGATCAATCTTCATGGGACTATACTCCTTTTCTATGGGATATGAGAATTTCCGTACCACACTTCTGCGTACTGCCTGACTCGCGCCTGCGCACGGAGCTTCCTTACAGCGCAGGACATGCAAAACTCTGCCGGGCCGCCCTCACAGGTTGGCCGGCAACAACACCGTGAAAGTGCTCCCCTTTTCTGCTTCACTGACCGCCGAGATTCGCCCGCCATGGAGTTCGACGATGCTGCGGCTGATGGCCAGGCCCAAGCCCGTGCCGCGCACGCTGCGGACCAACGGGTGCTGCGAGCGGAAATACTTGGTGAAGAGCTTCTCCAGTTCCTCCGGCGTCATGCCGATGCCCGAATCCTCTACCTGCCAGCGCACCCAGGTCTTGCCGTCGGTCGTGTACCGATCGCCGCGCACGGTGATGTGGCCCTCTTCGGGGGTGTATTTGACCGCGTTGCTGAGCAAATTGGTGAGCACCTGCATCAACCGTCCGCGGTCGCCGACGATGGACGGCAGATCGGGTTGGAGTTCCACGCGGAGCGTCTGTCGCCGTTCAGCGATGGCCTGCTCGAAGCTCTGGAGCGCTTCCTTGACCAGCTGGGCCGGCTGGAGCGGCCGCATGTCCAGCTGCAGTCGCCCGGATTCGATGCGCGAGATGTCGAGCAGGTCTTGCACCAGCCGATCCATGTGCTGGATGTTCTTGCGGATGATTTCGATGAACTGCTGCTGTTGCTCCGTCAGCGGGCCGGCCAGGCCCTTGGCGAGCAGGTCCGTGTAGCCCTTCATCGAGGTCATCGGCTGTTTGAGCTCGTGCGAGACGAAGGAGACGAATTCCGTCTTGGCTTGATTGGCGCGTTGCACCTGTTGAAACAGGCGCGCGTTATCAATGGCGACGGCGGCATGTTCGGCAAAGCGGCAGACGAAATCCACCGCCTGTGGGGAGAAGACGTTCTGATCGGCCGCCTCGAGGGCGAGGACGCCGATCACGCGGTTTTCCCGTTGGATGGGAATGGTGAGCTGCGTCCGCATGTCGGGGATCAGGGGCTCGTAGCGGGCATCGGCGCTGACGTCCGGGACGAGGGTCATCTGCCCGGCGCGCATCGTCGCGCCGACCAGGCCGCGCTCCAGGGGCCACAGCTGGCGCTCCCTGTACGGCTCCAACACTTCGGGGGGATAGCCGCGATAGGCGAGCACGCGCAGGCCGCGGGTGCCGTCCTCGTCTTCGTGCAGCGCGGCAATCATGCCTACCGGCGCCCCGGTGATGCGGGTGGCCCATTCGAGGGTGAGGTTCATCACCTCGGTGTAGTTCAGGCTGGAATTGAGCATCCGATCAATGTGCTGGAGCGTTGTGAGCTCTTCCACCCGCGCCTGGAGGGCTTGATCGGTCATGGTGAAGAGGCGCGCATTTTCGATGGCGATGGCCGCCTGCGCCCCGAACGCCAGGAGCAGCTCCGCGTCTTCCTGGTTGAAGGGATGGCCATCCTGCGTGTTGAGGACTTCCAGCACGCCGATGGTGTTCCCCCGCGCGTTGAGGGGAATCGCCAGGATGGAGCGGGTGACAAAATCCGCGCTGCGATCCACACCCGCATACCAGCGCGGATCGCTGCGGGCATCGGTGATGATGATGGGACGATTCTCGGCAAAGGCGGCGCCGACGATGCCCTTGCCGGCGGGGACCTTGCGGCCCACCAGCTCGTTGCCCAACGGCCCGCAGGAGACGCGGAAGATGAGATCGCCGCTGTCCTCGTCGAGGAGCAGCAGGGAGCCCGCCTCGGCGTTGAGCAGTTTGACCGCGTTGCGCACGACCAGGTCGAGCACCTCATCAATGTTGAGGCTGGAGGCCAGCAGCCGCCCGATCTCATTGAGGGTATTCAGCTGGTGAGCGCGGGCCTCGAGACGGTCTTGCAGGCGTCGCCGCTCGATGGCGGAGGCGGTGAATGCCGCGACCGCTACGAAGAAGCGCTCGTCCTCCTCGGAAAAACGGAGCTCCGGCTTTTGGGAGCAGGCGACCATCACGCCGATGATTTGATCGCCGGCCATGAGCGGCGCGCCGAGCCAGGCGCGGTCGAGCCGCCCGCTGGGTTCGATGCCCCGGGTCGCGCATTCCTGCACATAATCAGCGGTGCGGATCACCTCCCCCGTCTTCATCACCTGCCCGGTCAGACCGGTGGTGACGGGCCAGGTGACGGTGGGGTAGAGCCGCTCGTTGCCTTCAATGTAAAAGGCATAAGACAGCTCCGTCCGTTCGGGATTGGCGAGGGCGATGTAGAAATCCGGCGACTGCAATATCCGCTGCGTCTGCGTGTAGATGAGCTCCATGATGTCATCTACCGGCATGGTGAAATTGGCGGCCTGCACGATCCAATGCAGTGCTTGCAGTTCGAGTTCGTGACGTTCCAGATGGGCCCTGACGGTCGGCAAGGGTGTCTTGTCCATACGCATCTTCTCAGAAAATAGAACCCGT
>JAGPHL010000088.1:0-3426 GCA_018055515.1 Anaerolineae bacterium | reverse complement strand
GGTGAAATTGGCGGCCTGCACGATCCAATGCAGTGCTTGCAGTTCGAGTTCGTGACGTTCCAGATGGGCCCTGACGGTCGGCAAGGGTGTCTTGTCCATACGCATCTTCTCAGAAAATAGAACCCGTCTCCAGGTGCTCAGGTGTCCACGTTTACACGTGGTCACGTGCACACGTTATTTTCTTGCTTGCACGGTGTGCGCCAGTACCTGGCGTCTCCTTCGAAAATAGAGATCAGCGGTCAGCCGTCAGCGAATCAGTGAAAAAGCGAATAAGCGAAAAAATCACTTGCATGACAAATGTACTGCCACTGACTGAAAAAACGGAAAATTTCCTGGCGACCCTTGAAGATTGAGCATCAACTTTTGCCCCCTATCCCCTGGCCCCTTCCCCCAGCGCTGCGCTGGGGGAAGGGGAAACCTTTTTTTGTGGGGCTTTGCAGGCGGGCTGCGCCCGCCTGCAAAGCCCCTATTTTTTCTCCCCCTCCCCGACGGCGTCTGGCGCCGTCGGGGAGGGGGCAGGGGGAGGGGCAAAAGCTACAGATTACAAAGGTGCATCCATCGCCGTCTAGCTACTTGGCGCCAGGCTGAACAGTCACCGCACATTTTCATTTTTGGATAGTGTGCGTCAGTACCTGGCGTCTTCTTAATTGTAACACGAGCCAGCAGAGGAGCAACTGCAAAAGCGGGCCTCAGCGCGACCGGTTCAGGGCGATGGTGGCGGCGTCGCCGACGGGCGTCAGGCGGAAACGCTCGTAGACGGCCACTGTGACGCCGGTCGGTTGCTCCGCGGTCGGCGCAAACGGATGTGGATCCGTGACCCGCGCGCCGGTCACCACCCATTTCAGCGTCGGGAGGGTGCTCAGGGCGGGTTGCATGTCGTGCATGCCCAGGAAGCTGTCACCTGCCAGCAAACGCGCGCTCACGGCGTAGTCCTCGACGAGCGGACGCGCCGCGCGCCAGCGCAGCTCTACGACCGGTTGCCCCGCGCGTTGGGTGAGCGCGACGTCGGTCAGCACCATCGCCCCGTCGAAGGGAATGTAGGTCTGGCCGGGAGCGGCCGGCGCGAATGGCGCGGCGAGCAGGTGCGCGGCGGCGCCATCCAGCCGGGTGAGGGTGAAGGTCGGAAGCACGCCCTCAGGCAGACGCAGGGCAACAGTCTGCCGCTGCCCCAGTTTGAGGGGGCCGACGACGGCGTGCGCGTCGCCGCTTTGCACGTTCAGGCCCCGCCCCGGTCCGCACCAGTGCAGGTAGAGGGTCGCCTCCTGGCGGACGTCATAATCCGCGCCGCACAGGAAGGGGCCGCTCCACAGGACGAAGCCGGGTTTGAAGTGTGCCACGGGCAGCGCGGGCGGTTCGCAAGTCATGGCGAGCGGCGGCAGGCGGATCTCGCCCAGGTTGTTGAAGTTGCCCTCCTCCACGGTGTAGACGCCGACCGTGGGGGTGAGCGCGGGGGAGCAGGCGTTCAGCGGCGTTGGCAGCGTCAGGTTGGTGAAGCGTACTTCACCGGGCGCGGTGTCACTTCCCAGCCAGCGGTCGGCGTTGAGGAGGAAAGTACCCTGCGCGTCGAAGAGCCGCACGGTGAAGGAGGGCGCCGGGTCCTGGTTGCCGCTTGCCTGCCAGGCCAGCTGCACTTCAAGGTCTCGTCCGGGTTCGGGCGCGCCGACGACGCGATAGCCCAGGAGCCGTAGCGGGCCCAGCTCCGCCTCCAGAGGGGTGAATCCCAGTTCGGTGGGCAAGGCGGTCAGCGGACGCCGGTAGAGTCGGTAGCCGCCGCCGACCGGCGCAGCGGTCCAGCCGCTCCATTCATAGGCGTGCGTGGTGAAGAGCGGCCTGTCGCCCGTCTCCTCGGCCCAGGCGCGCCAGACCTGTTCGTATTCCTGATCGGCGCGCGGATACACGTAGACGACTTCCGCCCCGGCGCCGAGGCCCTCCGTGCGTTGCAGCACCCACAGAGGTGTGGCCCAGTGCCAGTCGGCGAGAATTCGTGCGTCGGGAGGGGCCTGTTCCAACAGCGGCTCGACTCGCTCCCGAATGGACGTGTCGGCGGCGAGCGTCACGAAATCCGGCGCGAGCCCGGCCACGCGCAGCGCCAGCAGCGCCAGCACCGCGATGGCGAGGACGTCGCGCTGCCGCGGCTTCAACCGCCTGCAGGCGGCGAGCAGCTGCGCCATTCCCGCCCCAAAAACGATGACGAGGGGCAGATACGCGGGCATGAGATATTCCACCGTCTGCGGCGCGCGATACGTCAGGGTCACAAACGTGTGGATGAGCCACGCCGCCCCCAGGGCGAGCGCGACCTGACGCTGGCGCAGGAGGAGCCAGATCCACGCGGCGCCGACGGCGAGCAGCGCGACGGGGGGAAATTGGAAGCGGAAGAGCGGGCCGATGAGGGGCAGGCGCAGCGCCAGATCGGTGGGATTGGCGAAGGCGAACATGTCGCCGGCGAAGCCCTGGGCCAGCACGTGATGCCAGAAGCCCGCCCAGGTGTTCAGGCCCGGCGGCGCCAGCTGCAGACCCTCGACGGCGGCGCCGCGCAACGGCAGGTAGAGCTGCGGCAGGCCCCAGGCGAGCGCGGCGACGGGGACGGCCTTCCACCAGCGGCGGGGCTGCCAGAGCAGCGAGGGGTCGCGCAGCAGCAGGTACAGCGCCCAGCCTATGGCGACAAAGGCGAGCGAGGGATGATGTCCCACGCCCAGCCCCAGCGCCGCCGCCAGGCTCACCAGCGCCCGGGAACCGTCTCTGCCGTCCCGCAATTCCCTGTCGTACTGCGCCAGCGCGAGGAAACCCCACGCGCCGAAGAGCAGGGTGGGCATACGGATGTTGGCGGTCGTCGCCTGCGCCCAGAAGGTGGGGGAACTGCCCAGCAGTCCTGCTGCCGCCAGTCCGCCCATCAGCGCGGCGCGAGGGGCGAGTCCCCAGGTCTCCGCCCACAGGTGCACCGTTTTGGCGACCAGCAGCAGGGTCGTCGCTGCCAGGACGGCGCTGAGCAGGTTGAGGCGGAAGGCGACGTTTCCCAGCGGCGCCAGGCGCACCCACAGCGCACCGATCACTGTGTACAGCGGATAGCCTGGCGGGTGGAGGATGTCCCACGTGGCCGCCGCGAGTTGAAATTCGCCGCTGTCCGCCGGCAGCACCTCGCGGGCCGTGGTCGCCGCGTAGAGCGCGAAGCTGGCCAGCCAGAGCAGGGCGAACGGGAGACGGGAAGTGGAATGGGGAGAGGGGGAGAGAGGGAGCGGGGGAGACTTTTGACTGCTGGCTGCTGGCTGCTGATTCATATTCAAGGACTCCGATTGGAGTGCAGGGACTCTCATTTGGTCCCGCACCGGAATAGTGAACTTTCACAATTGTAACTGTCCAGCCACTGACTAAAAAACGCAAGATTTCCTGGTAATCCCAGAAGATTGAGAATCAACTTTTGCCCCCTAT
>JAGPHL010000087.1:2419-10917 GCA_018055515.1 Anaerolineae bacterium | reverse complement strand
TCGCCTGCGACGCCGGCGGCACGCTGCACCGTGGGCGGCGCGATCTGGAAGCGCAGGCCGAAGTCGCGCCGCAATGGAGCATCTGCCTGGAGAGCAACGCCGAAGGCATCGTCGGCGGCATCCCCGAAGCGCTCGCCGGGGCGGATGTGGCGCTCGCTTTCAGCCGGCCCGGTCCCGACGTGATTCGACCGGAGTGGATTGCCACCATGGCGCGTGATGCCATCGTGATCGCGGGGGCCAATCCCGTGCCCGAAATCCATCCCCAGGCAGCGCTTGCGGCGGGAGCGCGCATCGTCGGCACCGGGCGGAGCGATTTCCCCAACCAGGTCAACAACGCGCTCGCCTTCCCCGGCATTTTTCGGGGCGTTCTGGATGTGCAGGCCCGCACCATCACCGACACGATGGCGGTCGCCGCGGCGGAAGCCCTCGCGGGCTGCGCGCATGATGGGGGGATACGCGAGGATCACATCCTCCCGACACTGGAGGAGCCGGAGGTGGCCGTGCGGGTGGCCGTGGCAACGGGGCTCGCCGCGCAGGCGGAAGGGGTGGCGCGACGTCCCGGCACCGCCGCTGAGCTGGAGGCGCGGGCGCGGACGGCCATCACTGCCGCGCAACGCCTGGCGCTTTTGTGGTAAACCAATCGGCGGGATCTCAAGGATCCCGCCGATTGCGCGTAGTCAAGCAAAGACTAAAGGCTCAATCGCCGCCGAGATAGGCTTCCCGAACTTGCGGGTTGGCCGCGAGCGCCTGCGCCGCGCCGGCGAGCTGGATGGCCCCTGTCTCCAGAACGTAGCCGCGATGGGCGACGGAGAGCGCCATGTGTGCGTTCTGTTCCACCAACAGGATGGTCACGCCCGAGCGGTTGATCTCCTGGATGATGTTGAAGATTTCCTCCACCAGGATGGGCGCCAGCCCCATCGAAGGCTCATCCATCAACAGCAGGCGCGGCCTGGCCATGAGCGCCCGTCCGACCGCCAGCATTTGCTGTTCACCGCCGGAAAGCGTCCCGCCTGTCTGAGCCATCCGTTCTTTGAGACGGGGGAACAGGTGGAATACCTGCTCCATGCTGTCCATCACCTCTTGCTTGTCGGTGCGGGTGAAAGCACCCATTTCCAGGTTTTCGCGTACCGTCAGTGGCGCGAAGATGTGGCGTCCCTCTGGGACATGGATCAAGCCCTGCTGGACGATGACGTCGGCGCCCATGCGGCTGATGACCTTGTCCGCATAGCGGATCTCGCCGCGGTCGGGGCGCAGCAAGCCGGAGATCGTCTTCAGCGTGGTGGATTTTCCCGCGCCGTTGGCGCCGATCAGCGTGACGATTTCGCCCTCGTCCACATAGAAGGTGAGGCCGTGCAGTGCGCGAATCGCGCCGTATGAAACATAGAGGTCGTTGACTTCAAGTAATGCCATGGGTGGGCCTCCTCCCTACTTCAGGAACGCCGTCTGGCGGCCCAGATAGGCTTCGACCACCAGCGGGTTGTCGCGTACGGCGGCGGGAACCCCGCGGGCAATCACCTCACCGAAATCCATGACCGTGATCCACTCGCAGATGTTCATCACCAGCCTCATGCGGTGTTCCACGAGCAGAATGGTCAGGTTGAACTGCCGACGGATGAAACGGATCAGCTCCATCAGCTCGTCAATCTCTTGGGGGTTCATGCCTGCCGCCGGTTCGTCGAGAATCAGCAGCTCCGGGTCGGTCGCCAGAGCGCGGGCGATTTCCAGCCGGCGCTGCAAGCCGTAGGGGAGACTGCCGGCGATGTCGTTCTGCCGCTGCTCGAGGCCGAAGATTGCCAGGAAGTCCTGCGCGCGTTCGGTCAAGTAGGCTTCTTGCTCCCGGTAGGCCTTGTTGCGCACGATGCCATCGAAGAGCGTGTATCCCGCGTGGGGATGGTAGGCGATGCGCACGTTGTCCAGGACGGTGAGTTTGGAGAACAGCCGGATGTTCTGGAACGTGCGGGCGATGCCCAGCTGGATGATCTCGTGGGAGGGAATGCCGAGCAGCTCCATGCCACGGAAACGAATGCTGCCCTCGGAGGGCTGATAGACGCCGGTGATCAGGTTGAAGACGGTGGTCTTCCCCGCGCCGTTGGGGCCAATCAGGCCGATCAGCTCTCCCTGCCGCAAAGTGAGGTCAAAATTGTGGACGGCGCGCAGGTTGCCGAAGAACTGGGTCAATCCCTCGATTTCAAGCAACGCCGGGCGCGCTTCCACTTCTGCGGGCAATCCTTCGGGTCGTCCCTTCATAGCGTCACCTCCTCGCTGGCGGTTTCTTCACTCGGTTGGGGTGAGGGGGAGTGCGTCCGCAATTTGGCGAGAGGGCGCTCCAGATACGGGAACTCATATTTGCCGAAGAGCCCTTCCGGGCGCAGCAGCATCATGATCAACAGCACCAGGGGATAGACGACGAACCGCCACGTCTCGAATCCCTGGGGCAGGAACAACCGCAGCGCCCCTTCCAGGAGGAGGATCCACAAGAAACCGGTGATCATCGTGCCGGTCATGCTGCCCAGTCCGCCAAAGACGACGATGATGAGGGGGTTGAAGGACTGGATGAAGTTGAAGGATTGAGGGTGCAGGAACGCCAGATCATGGGCGCGGATGCCGCCGGCCAGGCCCGCGAACACGCTGCCGACGACAAAGGGCAGCAGTTTGGCTTGCGTCACGTCAATGCCTACCAGTTCCGCCGCGCGTTCGTCCTCGCGCACGGAGAGGATGGCCCGCCCGGTGCTGGAGTGCAGCAGGTTGCGCATCACCACGACTACCAGCAGGAAGCAGAGGAACACCCAGGTCCAGGTAGTCCATTGGGGAATCCCCACCATCCCGCGCGCTCCTTTCATTTCGGGGAAGGGCAGGATGGTGTCGGTATTGTCCAGCAGCACTTTGACGATGATGGTAAAGCCCAGCGTCGCGATGCCGAAATAGTCTGAGCCGAGGCTCAGCACCGGAATACCGAAGAGGAAGCTGGCGATGCCGGCGATCGCCGCCCCGCTGACGAGCGCCAGGAAGAAGACGATTTGTTGGGTAACGGCGGGGGGCAGGGCGTTGAGCACGGTCAGCAGGAGGGGTTCCAGCAGCGGGCGCAAGCCGATGACCGCTATCCCATATCCCAAGACCGTCGTCAGCAGGTAAGCCAGGAAGCGGGTGGTCACTCGGACATTGTAAAACCGCCGCAGGAAGGCCGCCACCAGAGCGTACAGCCCCAATACCACGGCGGAACCCAAAAAGCCCACCACAATGCCGGAGGGATCTTCGTTTAACCAGCGCCAGGTGACATCAGCCGCTGCGTAAGCGCCGAGGGCGTAGAAGCCATATTGTCCCAACGAGAATTGGCCGTTAAACCCGTAGATCAGGTTGAGGCCAAGGGCCACGATGCTGATGGCGGCGCCCCAGAAGATAATGCCACGCCAGAAGTTGTTGAGAACTCCCAGGCTCAGGAGGAGCTGGACGATGATGTAAATCGCCAGCATCGCTCCGAAGAAGGTGAGGGTTGATTTCTTGATATTTTTCATGGCTTTTACTACACTTTCTCCCCCGGGGGCTCGCCGAAAAGGCCCTGCGGACGGAACAGCAGCACGATAATCAGCAGCGAGAAGGAGATGGCGTCACGCATGGGGGTGGAGATGAAGGACGCTGCCAGTGTTTCGGCCTGTCCCATGATCAAGGAGCCGACCAGCGCGCCGGGGATGCTTCCGATGCCCCCCAGTACCGCCGCCACAAAGGCTTTCATGCCGGGGATGATGCCCATCAGGTGATGGACTTGCTTGAAGGCCGTGGCATACAGCATCCCGCCGGCGCCGCCCAGCGCGCCACCCAGGGCAAAGGTCGCGGTGATGACCGTGTCCACGTTGATGCCCATCAGGCGGGCCGTTTGCTTGTCGTAGGCGGCCGCGCGCATGGCCTTGCCCAGGCGCGTTTGGCTGACGATGTATTGCAGGACGACCTGCAGCAGGATCGAGCCGCCCATGATCACCAGGGCCACGTTGGAAACCGACAGATCCCACACGCCTCTTTCAGTTTGGATGCGCAGGGTGGTGAGGGTCAGCACGACGGCAAGGAAACCGCCCAGCAACATGCCCAGCTGGAGCAGGGGATGTTGGGCCCACAGCCGCATTTTGGCGTTGCCCCGCTTTCCCATGGCTCGCAGGACGAAATACGCGCCGATCGAGAGCCCAAACAGCGCCCAGAGCGCGACGAGCACGCCGATGGGAATGATGCCGGCGCTGAAAACCGCAATCTCGAAGGGGCGCGGATAGGTGATGTAGTTGTTGGTCAGGGCGAAGGGCAGGGCGCCGAAATACTCGAGGAAGAAGGACACGGCGATCGCGGTGATGAGCGCTGCAATGCGCGGCTTCTCGCGCAGGGGGCGATAGGCAAACCGTTCAATCACTATGGCCAGGACCGCCGATACCACCATCGTCAACAGCATCACGGTGAGCGTCCCCAGGACGATGCTCAGGCCCGGGGCGATGCCCGGTATAAGCCGGGTGGGCCAGGTGTGCAGGTCCAGGATCGAAATGGCAAAGAAGCTGGTGAAGGCGCCGATCATAAAGACATCCCCGTGGGCGAAGTTGATCAACTTCACGATGCCATAGACCATGGTATAGCCCAAGGCGATGAGTGCGTAGATAAATCCGAGCTGCAAGCCGTTCAGCATCTGCTGAATGAACAAGGGCGGGTTATTTATCAATTGTTTGCCTAGAACAAACAACACCCCCATCCCGCCCAACGCGAAGATCCCAGAACTGATGTAGTTCAGGATTTGTCCATCGCGCCGTTTCAGAATCATAGCGGCTTTACTGCGGGAGCGTTCCACTGCTGCCATGCAAGCCTCCTCTGGTGTCAAAACTCGACCTCAGGGCCGGGCGGACCCATGCCAACCCGGCCCTGAGATGGTGATGCCGGACGAGCGCGGATTACGGCTCGATAGTGGCCACGTACTTGACGACGCCGCCGGTGACTTGCAGCATCGCCGCGGCCTTGACGGGGTTATGCTGCGTGTCGTAGGAGATCTCGCTGGAGACCACCGGGAACACGCCGCCCTCGATGGCCTTGGCCACCGCGACGGGGTCCGCGGTGCCGGCCTGCTCGATGCCCTTGAGCAGCACGGTTGCCGCATCATACGCCAGGGTCGCCAGGGCGTCGGGAACGCTGCCGTACTTGGCCTGATACTTCTTCACGAAGTCCTGGACCTCGGGGCGAGGGTCTTCCGGAGAGTAGTGATTGGTGAAGTAGCCCCCTTCCAGCGCCGCTTCGTCCAGGTCGGGGGAATCCCACCCATCGCCGCCCATGAAGACCGCCGTCATGCCCTTCTCGCGCGCCTGCGCGGCGATCACGTTGACGGTGGAGTAATAATCCGGCAGATACAGGATGTCGGGGTTGGCGTCCTTGGCCTTGCTGATAATGGCGGAGAAGTCCTGGTCATCGCCGGTGTAGGTTTCCTTGACGAGGACCTGACCGCCGCCGGCCTCGAACGCGGCGATGAAGTACTCGGCCAAACCACGGACATAGTCATTCCCCTGATCCAGGAAGACGGCAGCCGTCTTGGCGTGCAGGTTTTCGAGGGCGAATTTCGCGGCCGCAGTGCCCTGGAAGGGGTCAATGAAGCACGCGCGGAAGATGAGGCTCTTGGTGTTGCCCTTGGCATCCACCGTCACGGCCGGGTTGGTGGAGGTGGGGCTGATCTGCAGCACACCCTTGGCCATGGCGATTTCTGAGATCGGAATGGAGGCGCTCGAGCAGACCTCGCCGATGATGAACTTGGCGCCGTCCTGATCAATGACTTTGTTGGCAGCGCTGACGGCGGCCTCGGCGCTGCACTGGCTATCCTCGACCACGACTTCGATGGGGTTGCCCAACAGGCCGCCCTTGGCGTTCCACTCCTCAATGGCCATCATGGCGCCATCGCGGGTGGACTGCCCGAAGGTCGCTACATCACCGCTCAGCGGGGCCAGGATGGCGATCTTGACGGCTTCACTGCTCTTGCCACAGGAACTAAACGCCAGCAAGGAGATCAACAACAGGACACTTAGAATAACCGATCGTGAACGCATCTCTTCCTCCTTAAACCTGACTTAATAAAGGTCATGAGCACAACTACTGACAAAGTGGGTTTACGGCAGAGCGTTGATCTCGATCTCTCAATCACACCTCCTCCATAAAAAAATAATACGTGGCAAAAAAGGGGGGGGACTTTCCTGGCAGGGTCCATTAGTGCCACGTGTCCCCATTGTAGCAAAAAGCGAAAACATGTCAAATTTGACCATGACAAAAAGCCGGATATAATAAGAAGAAGCTCCTTCTGGGGCAAGGGCCCGGGCGCAGCCTGGAGTTTGTGTTACCTTTTCTGATCCGTGAAATCTGTGGTCATCCGTGAGCCATTTTCTGAGAAGATCATTTACGCATCACGCGTTTGCTGAGGAGGCAAGTATGCGCAGCACTCGTTCCCGCCTTATTTGGTTCATCGTGTTGCAGGTCGTAGCGCTCATCATTTATCCGCCGGCGTTCTTCAGTCGCGCGCCCCAGGCGGCGGTATTACCGCCGGTCCTGTTGGTGCTGTTGGCTTTGACACTGTTGGGCATGAACACTCGAACTCTGGCGCTTGCCTCTGGCCGAACTGCCCTCAACCTGATCCAGGGGATTAACATTGTGGTGCGCTTGATCATGTTTTTCCCTAACCTGAAAGACGGTAGCTCGTGGGATGTGGCCTTGATGCTGGCGCATCTGGTGGGGATGGGATTATCATGGTTCTGTATGATGAAACTGGAGCAATTGCCCCTGTCGGAGCTCAGCTTCCACCCGGACAGTTTTGACCAGGCGTGAGGCGCGGACGGGACGCGCTGCTTTGCCGGTTAAGGGGAGCGATTAAGGCGTCTGCCATGGCTGGATGAGGGCGCGCGTTTGACAATGCCTGGGTTTAGGTTACAATACGTCCGCCTGCTCGTGGGCCGCATGTCGTGCGGCCCTTTTGATTGCGGCGGGATAGACGGCGACGGTACAATCAAATATTTACCTGATGGGTCAGTGGCCCGCAGGGATTTCTGGCAAATGGAGGAGATGTAATGGAACGGATTCAACTGTCGGCCATGCCCCGTGAGGTTATCGGGAAACAGGTCAAGCACCTGCGCGATGCGAATTTGATCCCTGGGGTGATCTACGGACACGGTTTTGAGCCCTTGCCGGTACAATTTGCCGCGCGGGAACTGGAGCTCGTCTTGCAGCGCGCCGGCACCAGCACCTTGTTGAATATTGAGGTCGCCGGCACGTCCCAGCCCTATACCGTCATCGTCCGCGATGTGCAGCGCCATCCCCTCAAGCGCTACGTGACCCATGTGGATATGCAAGCCCTGAACATGGCGGAGACGGTGCGTGTGGCAATCCCTGTAGTGTTGTCCGGTGAATCCCCGGCGGTGCGCGACCTGCACGGCATGTTGCTGCACCTCATCACCGAGGTTGAGGTGGAAGGTCTGCCGTCGGCTCTGATTCCCGCGATCGAGGTGAGCGTTTCGGACCTGACCGAGCTGGGCGCTGCGCTGACGGTGGGCGCTCTGGCGATCCCTGAAGGGCTCAAGATCCTCACTCCCGCTGAGGAAATCGTGGTCCAGGTCAGTATGCCGGAGGAAGAGGAAGAAGAAGTAAAGGTGGCTGCTGAGCCAGCGGCTCCGGCTGAAGTTGAAGTGGTTCGCAAGCGCAAGGCTGAGGAAGTCGAGGAGTAAGCTGCCCGGCGAGCGTTTTGAGATGCACAGCAACGCGCCGATCGGCCAGCAATGGCTGGATCGGCGCGTTTTGTGTTCCTATCCCCTGCATCCTGTGGAGTGTTCAGGGGTAAAGTCCATGTCCAGGAGTTACCAATGGCCACAGAATTCAACTTTGAAAACGTCATCGCTTCCTATGGACTGCAGCCCAAACGTCAACAGCAATTGCCATATGGCAAGACGCGACGCTGGATTGCCAGCATGATCGGGACCGGCGCGGCGTGGGACTACGTCGCGCAGCAGGGAGATACGCTGTTGTTGCGGGTGGCGGAGCAGGGACGGGGGCGCGCCGGATGCATTGACTTCCATGCCAGGTACATTGATTTCAGGTACAAGCCGGACGGGGAGTTTATCCCCGATGAGCAGATCTGGCTGACGGGGGATGAATTTCTGGATCAGGGGGTATTTTTTGCCGACGCCGCGCGCCAGCGATTGGCGCTCTTTCCACCCGGCGAGTATCAGGGCCTTTACCTCCATGTCCCCTTTCTGGGGCGAGAAGGGGAAGGGCCTATCGTGATCGAGTTCATCGAAGCGGTGCGCTATGTCAGCCTCACGCTCATTCCTACCACGCCTTACGCTCTGCAAGTTTTTCGGGAAACGGAGGAGAATGTGACCACTTACCGCGATATGCGGGTGATGGCGGAGTTCCGCGCGGATCGAGCGGACATCCAGCGGATCGCTTTTGGACACGCGCTGCCGCTGATCGCCATCGAAGAGCTCTACTTTGAGCGCCAGGCATGACAG
>JAGPHL010000087.1:0-2319 GCA_018055515.1 Anaerolineae bacterium | reverse complement strand
AAAATAGACAGGATTGACAAAACGGGGTAGGACGTTTTGCCTGCAAAATCCCTTATGTACACCTCCACCCCAGTGGGGTACTGGGGTGGAGGACGAGGGCAAAGTTCATCCGTCGCTAGATTGCTACGGCCAGGCGCAGACTTCTCGCGCCGGTTACTTCTGCTGCAAGACCCTATTTCGCTTGACGTTATTGTTCGGCTTCGCGCTCGCGCCTGGACTTTTCGATGATCTCCTGCGCCATTTGCGTCGGTACGACGTCATAGTGGGAGTATTCCATCGCGAAGGTGCCGCGCCCCTGGGTGATCGCCCGCAGGTTGATGGCATATTGCTGCATCTCGGCGAGTGGCGCCTGCGCGGTGATGATGGACTTCCGTCCCTTCTGTCCGATGCCCTGCACGCGCGCGCGGCGGGTGTTCAAATCCGACATCACATCGCCGGTGAATTCCTCCGGCACGGTGATGGTGAAGATGTACATCGGCTCCAGCAACACTGGCCTGGCCTGCAGGAAGGCTTGCTTGAAACCCTCGCGCCCGGCGACCTGGAAGGCGATGTCTTTGGAGTCCACCGGGTGCTCTTTGCCGTCGTACACTGCGGCGCGCACATCCACGATGGGATAGCCGGCGAGCACGCCCTGCTCCAGCACGGAACGTATGCCCTTTTCAATGGAGGGCATGAAGGACGAGGAGATGCGTCCGCCGACGACTTCCCAGACATAATCGAAACCGGCGTCGCGCTCGGTGGGTTCCACACGCATGTGCACTTCGGCGAACTGCCCGGCGCCGCCGGTCTGCTTCTTGTGCCGGTATTGCGCGCTGGCGGAGGTGGTGATGGTCTCTTTGTAGGGAACCTTGGGCGTGCGGAAGTCCAGGTTCACCCCGAAGCGCGCCTGCATCCGCCGAATGACCGTATCAATGTGGGCATCGCCCATGCCGGAGAGGATCATCTCGTGAGTGGTGGGCTCGGGATGCCAGTGCAGGGTGGGGTCCTCTTCGCACACGCGGGTGAGGGTGCTCCCCATTTTGGCGGTGTCGCCCTTGGTCTTGGGATAGACGGCGACGCTGTACAGCGGTTGCGGGAACACCGGCCCTTGCAGCGTGAGTTTGTGGTCCTTCGCGCAAAGGGTGTCCCCGGTGAGGGTCACGCTGAGCTTGGCGACCGCGCCGAGATCGCCGGCGTGCAGTCGTTCCAGGTTGAGCTGTTCCTTGCCGCGCATGGTGAAGAGCTGTGTGAAGCGCTCCTCGCTCTGCGCGCGCATGTTGTAGAGGGTCATGCCGGATTCGACGCTGCCGCTCATCACCCGGAAGTAGGTGAGCTTGCCCACAAAGGGGTCGGCGGTGGTCTTGAAGACCATCACGGCGAGCGGCGAGGCGTCGCTGACGACGAGGGTCTCCTCGCCGAGGGGGCCCTGCGCCGTAAGCGGGCCGCGATCGTCGGGCGCCGGCGCCAGGCTGGCCAGCAGATCGAGCATCTGGCTGGCGCCAATCATCGTCGTGCTGGAAATCCCCAGCACCGGCACGATGCTGCGCTTGACGATGGCCGCGCGCAGGCCCCGGACGATCTCCTCCGGGCTGAGGGCTTCTTCCTCAAAATATTTTTCGAGCAGCGCGTCGTCGCCTTCGGCGGCGGCTTCCACGAGCTCGGTGTAATAAGCGTCCACTTGCGCCTGGAGTTCGGCGGGGATGGGGCCGGGTTCGCCCTTGGGACCGAGGTAGGCTTTGCGCTCCAGCAAGTTCACGACGCCCTGGAAAGTGGCCTGCGCACCGATGGGCAACAGCACGGGGACAAAGCGCGCCTCGAAAGCCTGCCGCAGCGAAGCGAGGGCCTTCTCGAAGCTGGCATTCTCACGATCCATTTTGTTGATCACCACAGCGGTGGGCATGTTGCCCTCTTCGGCCCGCGTCCAGGTCAGCTCGGTGCCAACCTCGACGCCGGCAGCGGCGTCAACGAGGGTCAGGGCCAGATCGGTGACATGGAGGGCGCCGATCACCTCGCCGATGAAGTCAGTGTAGCCGGGAGTATCCAAAAGATTGATCTTGATGCCGTTCCATTCGAGGGGCGCCATCGCGGTGTTGATGGAGATCTTGCGGCGGATTTCCTCGTCGTCGAAGTCGGTCACGGTGTTGCCATCCTCCACCGTGCCGCGGCGAGTGGTGGCCTTGCTCAGGAACAACAGCGTCTCGGTGAATGTGGTCTTGCCTGAACCGCTGTGTCCGATCAGTGCGATATTGCGCACTTGCTGGGTCATGTATTCTTTCATGAAAAACTATCCTCCACACTGATTGCTAATTACATACAAAGACGGCCCGGAGGCCGTCCCGT
>JAGPHL010000086.1 GCA_018055515.1 Anaerolineae bacterium | reverse complement strand
CCGCACGTCCAGGTGCTTGAGATTGTGCTGTTGCGCGCCACGGATGATAATCTCGTTGGGTTCCATGGTGATCCTTTTTAGAACAGAAGTTCTATCATCCCCATTATACCACAAAGAATCTCAAATGTTGCCATGGCCGTGTCGCCGCGGCCGCTCTGCATCGGACAAATCCCTGCTTTGTGATAGAATAGCTTTGAGAGTGCAACCAGAGGAGGGAATCAAACCATGGAACGCATTGTGGCTTACTGCGGACTTGTCTGTTCCGAGTGTGAGGCGTATTTGCTGACGCAGGCCAACGACACGGCAGGGCTGGAGCAGCTGGCGGCCAAATGGCGGCTGGAATACAACGCTCCCGATATGACGGTGGCCAACGTCATGTGCGATGGGTGCCTGGCAGGTGAACGGTTGAACAGCTATTGCGGCATGTGCCCCATCCGCGCCTGCGGCAGCGAGCGCGGCGTGACCAATTGCGCACACTGCGCTGACTACGCCTGCGCCAATCTCCAACAATTCTTCACCATGGCGCCGTCGGCCCGCGAAACCCTGGAGGAGATTCGCCGCACCCTCTAGCCTGCGATGAGAGCCCGCCGACCGCGGGCGGACAGACCGCGCCATGTAGATCCCGTCGCGCTCAGCCGTGAGCTTTGGCTCCGGCGCTGCTTACACGTCGTGCATGATCTGCCGGTGAGCGGGGACGTTTTCCAAAAATGCGCGGCGCAGTCCCGCATCGGGGATACATGCGGCCTGGGTCAGCAATTGGCGTCGCGCCCGGACCAGCAGCGGCGTCGCCCGCGGGTCGGCGTTAGCGCGCAGGATCTCATAACAGAGCCAGAACACCCGATAGGGCTCCTCCGCGCCCTCCAAAGCCTCGTCGTTCTCCAAGGCCCCAAGGACGGGGGCAATGTCGGCCAGCGCCTGAGCGGATTTGCCGCGACGTAAAGCAAGCGCGGCGAGCTCAACCTGCAGCTCCAACAGGCGGCCGGGATGAGGCAGCTCTTGCCGGAGCGCGAGCGCCTGGTGATATCCCCGTTCAGCTTCAGCGACCTGCCCCAATGCCGCGTGGATCTTCCCCAGATAGGTGCGGACGTTTGCCAGGTTGGACATGTCGCCGCTCTCCTGCGACGCAGCTGCGGCCTCCTGCGCCAAACGCAGCGCCGCCTGTAAGTCACCGGTCTGGAGTTCCACCAAACTGAGATTGGCTAAAATCTCCCCTTCGGCCTGGCGATTGCCGCACTCCCGAAAAATGGCCAGCGCTTGCCGATACGTCTCGCGCGCCTCGGCGTACAGGCCCAGTTCCCAATACAGCGCTCCCAGATTGTTGAGCACCGTGCTCTGCGCCGGCAAGTTCTCCAACGTCTGATGAATCTGCAACGCCTCGCGATAGTATTGCAACGCTACCCCATAATCCCGCTGATCTGCCGCGACGTTGGCAAGGTTGTTCAGCGCTTTGGCCTCCCCGGGAAGGTTGCCCAATTTCCGGTACAGCGACAGCGCCGCCGTGAGATGCGCCCGCGCCGCGATGTAATCCCCGCGATCGAAGGCAACATTCCCCAGGTTGTTGAGCACAGCGCCTTCACCCCCTGCGTCTTCGAGCGCGCGAAACAGCTCCAGCGCCGCGGCATAACGCGCCTCGGCCATGGCCAGGTCGCCGCGACGTATGGCGACATTTCCCAACTCGCGCAGCAGGTTCGCTGTGAGACGGCGGTGTCCCCCTTCCGCGGTCTGAAGCGCATCCAGCCGTTCCAGGCCGCTCTCCAAAGCCTGCTGCGCGGCCTCAAACTTCCCCTGCTGCTGTAAAGTTTGCCCTTCGAGCAGGTAACCTTCCGCCTGCACCAACGGCGCTCCCAACCCCTCGCCCAACGCGATCAATCGCGCGGCGCTCTCCACCCCTTCGTCGAAGTGCAATTGCAGGCCCAGCAACTGCACCTGCGCCGCGCGCACCCGCGCCTCGAAGTCCGGTGTCAGAACCGCCGGCGGCAACGCCAACACCTGCTCCAGCAACCGTAGCCCCTCCACAACGGGGCCTCGGCGACGATAAAACTTCCTGAGCCCTTCGACCATCTCCGCCAGAGTGGCGATCTGCCGCTGCGATACGGCCCAACTCCACGCCGCCTGAATGTCGGCCCGGTCGCTTTCCAGGACGGACAGCGCCGCCTGCGCCGAGGGGCCCTCCAAAAATGCGGCGCTGTCGCGCACGCGCGCGGCAAAAAAGGCGCCATGACGATCGCACAACTGCTCCACACGGGCCGAGGCGAGCAGCTGCTCCCACGCATACTGGCGCGTCGCCTCATGCCACGAGTAACGCCCGCCGTCAAAGGCCAGAAGGGATTTGGCCGCCAACGCGGTGAGCGTCGCGCGATTCACCCCCGCGATCGCCGAAGCGGCCTCGGCCTCAAAACTGCCGGCGAAGACCGCCAACGCCGCAAAACTGTCCCGTTCCGCCGCGGTCAGCAATCCCCACGCATACTCAAAAACGACGCGCAGGCTGCGATGGCGCCCGAACACGTCCCGCAACGGGCTTTCCAGCGCGTCGAAAGTCCGCTCCAGCGCCCCGGCGATCGCAGCGCACGGCTGCTCGCCAACAGCGGCGGCGGCGAGCTCTACGCCGAGCGGCAACCCCTCCACCAGCCGGCAGATGCGGATGACGTCTGGCAACACGTCAGCGCTGAGGCTGAAGCGCCGCTGTACCTGCACCGCCCGTTGCTGGAAGAGCGCCAGCGCGTCATAGACCT
This sequence comes from Anaerolineae bacterium, assembly GCA_018055515.1. Taxonomy (GTDB): domain Bacteria; phylum Chloroflexota; class Anaerolineae; order B4-G1; family SLSP01; genus JAAZNO01. Next base: position 8,206 of record JAGPHL010000086.1, on the reverse strand, counting down.
CCGGCGGGCCACCCATGCTGGCGACATCCGCCGGATATGACAGCCCCCGCAAGGGATATAGCCATTCCTCCTGTAAGCGCAATTTCTCCTGCGAAGTGACCAACACCTTGAGATGGCGGCCGGCGCGCAACAAATCGCTGAGCAGCCCGCAGCAATCCAACACGTGCTCGAAGTTGTCCAGCACCAGCAGCAGCTCCTTGTCGCGCAATTGATCGAGCAGGCGACGCGGCGTGATGTGAGCTGCCTCCGGCAAGCGCAATGTTTCGGCTATCAGGGCCGCCACCAGCTCGGCGTGAGTCACCGACGCGAGGGGGACGAACGCCACGCCATCAGCGAACAGACCGCGGTGCTCTTCTGCCGTCTGGAGCGCCAGGCGGCTCTTGCCAATGCCACCAGGGCCAACGAGGGTGATCAGACGGCAATCAGGATTGGCGAGCATTTCGGCCAGCTCCGCGCGTTCCGTCTCACGTCCCACAAAGGGAGCCGGGAAGCGGGGCAGCGGCGGGACAAAGGGGAGCTCCCCCCGAGGGCGTCCCGGCGGCCCCTCGCTGCCGGCATCGCCGGCCCTGATTCGCACGAAAAGGCGCTGGGTTTCTGCCGCCGGTTGAGCGCCGAACTCAGTTTCCAGGATGCGGCGGCAGATCTCGTACTGCGCCAGCGCGGCGCTGCGTTTCCCCTCTGCCGCGAGCAGGCGCATCAACTGTTGATGCGCTTCCTCGCGCCAGGGTTCGAGATCCACCAGCCGCTGCACCGCATCACGGGCCAATGCCAGTTCGCCGCGTCGCTCGTGATAATTGCCCAGCGCCGCAAAAGCCTCCGACGCCAGACGCCGCAACCACTCCCGCTTGAGCAACGCCCATTCCTCGAAGAGCTCGCTATCCGCTGCCAGCGGTTCGAGCAGAAACTCCCCGTGATACAGCGCCGCCAGACGCTGAAAACGCCGGATGCAGGGCAGGCAACGCTCCGGCGCCTGGTGCCGATGCTGGCGCAACGCCTCGGTCAACGCCACGAATTCGGCCACATCGAGGGAAAAATCGCTTGCGGGGTTGAACTGCACCGTCTCCCGTTCCACCAGCAAAAAGGGGCAGGGGGACTCCTCTGTATCGCCGAGCAGCTGCCGCAAGGAGGAAAGCGCCTGTCGGAGGTTGTGGCGCGCCCGGTTTTCCGGTTGATCGGGCCAGAGCAGCGCCGCCAGATACTCCCGTCGCTGCGCGTGCGCGGCTTCGACCGCCAGATAGGCCAGCAAACCGCGGGCCTTATCGGTGGGGAAAGCGATCGTGGGTCCATCATCAAGCCTGGCCTGAAATGGCCCCAGCAGGTTGAGCGTGAGTCGTGGCATGATTCTCAGTATCTCGCAAACATTGCCCGTAGGCTTTCTCAAATTATACACCGGTTTTGACGTTTTTTTGACGCACCCCGGCTATAGTCAGCCCAGAGTTCAGCGGAAATGGGAAGCTTATCAACTGAAAGGAGTACGATCATGATGCAGAAACTCAAGCGTGGGTCAGGTGGAATTCTGGGGCTCCTCGTGATGGTCGCGGCGCTCTGCGCCGGAGGGGAAGTGCAACCAGCGCAAGCCACACCTGTCCAGAACGCCATCTTTGCCACAACCATCACCGTCAATAGCGGGACCGATCCGGACGACAGTCAGAGCAAGACCTGCCTCACGGACACGCCTTGTACCCTCAGGCGCGCCATCGTGCAGGCGCGCCTGGCGGCTTCACGGCCCGTGCTCATCAACTTCAACATCCCCGCCGAAGCCGCTCATGGATACGACGCCGCCCAGCAGCTGTGGAGAATCCAGGTCTACAACACCACCCAGACCAGCATCTTCAGACGGCTGAATGGCGACATCACCATAGATGGCAGTACGCAGCCAGGAGGGCGCATCACCGGCCCCAAGATCGTGATCGTCGGGCCGGGCACGGGCATGAAAGATGGGTTCATCGTCGGGGATGTGGCCGGCAACGACAACATCGTCATTCGCGGTCTGGGGTTCCAGAATCTGAGGACCAGCATTTACGTCAACACCGATCATAACCTCATTGAGAACAACTGGTTCGGGCTGAATGACGCCGGCACAGCGCCGCTGTTACGCGACGCTAATCCTCAGAACGGCAGCGGCAGCGATGGCGTCGCCCTGACAACCGGCGCTGACTACAACGAGATCAAGAACAACTATTTCCTGGGCCTCAATGGCGTCGCGGCCGCGATTCGGGGGACACACAACACCTTCAGCGGGAACTTCATCGGCACACGCTCCGATGGCCGAGTGACAGAGAAAAAGACCGACCCCAGCCTGATTTGCACGCCGGAGGATTGGCTGGGCGGCAGCGGTATCAGCGTCGCCGACAGCGATAACACCATTGAGGACAACGTCTTCGCGGGTATCCGTATTCAGATCTCGCAGTGGTCCTTGCAGGCCGATAGCATCCGCGTGAGTGGCCAACGTCAAACCATCCGCAACAACCGCATTGGACGCGACGGCCATAACGCCGCCATCGGGGTGTGTGGTCGGGGCGTCTATCTTTCCGATGGCCCCAAAACCCTCACCATCCAGGGCAATCAGATTGTCGAAGCGGAGCTGTCAGCCATCTCTTTAAACGGCGCCCTGTACGACGCCAATACCCTGCGCAGCAACGTCATCCTCAAGACCCGAGCCTGGCCGCACCTGGAGGGCGCAGCCAGGCCAGAAAGCGCCATCCAGGTCAACCCCAGTCTGCCGAATCCGTTTGAGGCTTTCAGACCGGCGAGGGTGACTCAGATCAGCGGCGTCACCATCCAGGGAACGGCCGGCGCCAACTCACCCTGCCCCAATTGCGTCATCGAGCTGTTCCGCGACGACACCGATAACATCACCGAGACGTTAGCCTCGCTGGCAGTGGTGACGGCGAATGCGCAGGGGAACTGGAGCGCGACCCTTGACACACCTTTAGCTGAGGGGCAGGGCCTCCGCACCACCAGCACGACGGCGCAGTACAACACCATCCCCAACATGAGCGCGGGCACGACAACCGGCCTGTCGGAGTTGTATGTGGCAGGCTACAAGGTATACTTGCCACTGACCCTGAAACACTAGGAAAAGCCATCGGGTCAGGAGTCGGGCCTCGCTCGCGGATCATGGCTTCAAAGCCTCTGGCGGTGAAGGAGGTGTCCATGGACGATCTGACGTTGGGCATCGTGGTTTCGGTGGGAACTGCCGTGTTCATCGGCGCGATCTTGCTGCTCAACCGGCGCCTCCAGTCCCGGCGCATGGCGGCGCTGCAGGCGACGGCCACCGCCCACGGCTGGGAATACACCCCCCTCCGGGAAGGGCGCACCTCCGGCTACCGGATCACGGGCAGGACGCCGGACAGCGCCTGGACGCTGGAGAGCACGTTCACCGCCTCGTCAACGGATTCCGAGAGCGGCACGTCCACCGGTCACCGCTGCACGTGCTGGCAAAGCGCGGGTGCCGCGCTCGCCGACGGGCTGATCCTCATCGGCCCGCGCACGGCGGCGGGGCCCCTCCCCGATCCGCAAGCCCTCGGCGGACTGGCGGGCGTGGTCGTGCAGAAGGCGCTCAGCCTGATGCTCGGTGAGGATGCGCCGCTCTTTCCGGGATTACAAGAGGTCCCGCTCGGCAGCGGCACGCTCCGCGAGCGATATATGATCTGGGCCCATGATGAACGCGCCGCCCGGCGGCTGCTCACCTTCGACGTCGAACGCGCGCTCACCGACTGGTCACCGAAGCTACCGCTGGTGGTGAAGATTAACCCGCGCGGGATGCAGATTAACGTACAAAACACGCAGTTGCTCGATCCGACGGCGTTAGAGCAGCTGGTAGATTTGGGCGTGCGGCTCATCGCTGCGTGGCAAGAGGGATAAGACGTTCAACGGCTAGCGAAGCAGCATCGTGCACGACCCAACGGACGCGAGCGTTTGCATTCGAGGCAGCCTGGCTCACGGATGAGCGCGGGGAAGCCCGGTGGGAACAAACTTCGAAATGAGAAACCATGCGCCAGGGAAAAACTCACCCGCGTTATCTTTCCTATCTATTGCGGCTCTGGGAAACCACCGAAGGAGGGGAACGACGCTGGCGCGCCTCGCTGGAGTGCCCCGGCACCGGCGAACGCCGCGGGTTCCTGAGCCCCGAAGACCTCTTTGACTTTCTGAGGCAAGAGACGCAAGAGCGTGAGGACGCCTCTCCCGCAGAGCGCTAAGACTCGCCGGACCGACGGGGACACTCGCCGATTCCGCAGCTGCCGCAGACGCCCCGCAAACCGGCGGGATCTGCGGCAGCTGCTGTTGTTATGAAGGAAGGGCGCATCCTCAAAGCACCGCCGCCATTTGACGCTTTGCCCCGGCGCGTGTATGATAGGGCCTTGAGGTGACCCAGTCACAAAAGACTCAAAACGACAGGAGTGTCCCATGAAAGTTCTCGTCACAGGTGGCGCAGGCTACATCGGTAGCGTCGTCGCAGAGCAATTGCTCGCCGCGGGCGAAGACGTTGTCGTCTTCGACAATCTCTCGCAGGGCCATCGCGCCGCCATTCCCCCCGAGGCCATCTTTGTCCAGGGCGATCTGGCCGACTTCGACGCCGTCGAAGCCCTGTTCAAGGCTCAGCGGCCCGAGGCCGTCATGCACTTCGCCTCCAACACCCTCGTCGGCGAATCCATGGCGCTGCCCTTCAAATATCTGGGAGATAACGTCACCAACGGCCTGAATCTGCTGCAGAACGCCGTGACTTACGGCGCGCAACGGTTCATCCTCTCCTCGACAGCCAATCTCTTCGACGACCCCCAACGCATTCCCATCGCGGAGACGGAACGCATCGTGCCAGGCAGCCCCTACGGCGAATCGAAGCACATCCTGGAGCGCCTGCTCTACTGGCTCGACCGCGTGTACGGCCTGCGCTATGCCACGCTGCGCTACTTCAACGCCGCCGGCGCCACGGCCCAACGCGGCGAGGATCATCATCCCGAAACGCATCTCATCCCGCTGACGCTGCAAGTGGCCCTGGGCCAACGCGAAAGCATCAAGGTCTTCGGCGATGACTACCCCACCCCCGATGGCACCTGCATCCGCGACTACATCCACGTCAGCGACCTGGCGCAGGCGCACATCCTGGCGTTGTACGCCCTGGATAAGGGCAGTCGCCGCTACAATTTGGGGAACGGGCTCGGCTTTTCGGTGATGGAGGTGATCCAGGCTTGCCGCGACGTTACGGGACATCCCATCCCGGCGGAGATCGTCGGGCGCCGGGCGGGCGACCCGGCGGTCCTCATCGCCGCGAGCGACGTCCTCCGCGCCGAGCTGGGATGGGAGCCGCACTACCCGGACATCCACCAGATCGTGGAAACCGCCTGGGCCTGGCACAAAACCCATCCCCACGGCTATGAAGAATAATCACGAGCCCATGCCGGCCGCGAACTGCAGCTCGCGCCACATTCTGCCGTGTCCAAACGCATTCTGATCGTAGACGATGACGCGCTCCTGCGGCGCAGCCTGGCCTTCAATCTGGAGAAGGCCGGCTACACGGTCGCTACGGCCGCCACAGCCGAAGATGCCCTCGTCGCCGTGCGCCTCGACCCGCCCGACCTGATCCTCCTCGACATCGGCCTGCCGGGAATGGATGGGCTGGACGGACTACGGGCGTTGCGGGCGCAGGTGACGGCCCCCGTGATCTTCGTCACCGCGCGGCGACGGCAGCTCGACGAGGTGTTGGGCCTGGAGCTGGGCGCCGACGATTACATCACCAAGCCCTTCGACATGGACGTGTTGCTCGCCCGCATCAAAGTGGTGCTACGCCGCGCGGCGCCTCCGCCCTCCACCCCGCCGCCCCCGCTGGTGATCGGCGATCTCGTCGTGGACATGGCGGCGCACACCGTCATGCGGCGCGGACAGCCGGTGGAACTGGCCCCGCGGGAGTTCGATCTGCTGGCGGCGCTGGCGCAGGAGGCCGGCCGGGTGCTGTCGGTCGAAGAATTGCTCGCCCGCGTGTGGGGCGCCGAATACGCCGGCGAGCCTCAAGTGGTCTATGTGCACATCCGCTGGCTACGCGAAAAACTGGAGGACGACCCCCATGCCCCCCAACGCATCGTCACCGTCCGTGGCGTGGGCTACAAGCTGGTGGGATGAGGGCTGGATGCTGGATGCTGGCCCCATTACCCATCACCCATCACCCATTACCCCTCCCCCCTGACGTGACTTTTGACTTATGCGCCGATTACGTACCCGCCTGATCCTCAGTCATATCTTGCCCCTGCTGGTGGTGCTCCCCATCATCGGCGTGGCGCTGACATACCTGCTGGAGACGCAAGTGCTGCTCGCGGGCCTCTCCAACGAGCTGGAGCGGCAGGCGCTGCTCGTGGCGGATCTCGCCGACAATTACCCCGCCATCTGGTACAATCCGCTGCAGGCGCAGGCCTTCATCGCGCGGGTGGATCCGTACATCTCGGCGTCCATGACCCTGATCACCGCCGATGGCGTGCTGTGGGCCTCCAGCAACCCCGACGAACAGAGCAACATCGGGCGCCCGGTGACCGTCCCCGGATTTGCCGAAGTGCTGCGCACCGGCGCCATTTTGCGGATTGATTACGGACAACAGCAAGGCACCGGTGCCGCGGACGTGCTGGTTCCCATCATCGAGCGCAATCGCGTCATCGGCGTCATTCGCCTCACCGACCCCCTCTCCAGCGTTTACGAGCGCTTTCCCCGCGCGCGCACGTTCATCTTTTCCGTCCTCGCGGTAGGCCTGCTGGTCGGCCTGGGCGTGGGGCTGTATCTGGCCCTGGATCTGGAACGCCCGCTCACGCGCAGCACCGAAGCGATCCTCCGCATGGCCCAGGGCCAACCCCTGGAGCAGCTGCCGGAGCAAGGCCCGGCGGAATACCGGCTGCTCGTCCGCGCCTTCAACGATCTCACCGTCCAGCTTCAAAGCCTGGAGAAAGCGCGGCTGCGCCTGCTGGCCAACCTCGTCCACGAAATTGGCAGGCCCCTCGGCGCGCTGCGCTCTGCCATCCAGGCCCTCGCCGGCGGCGCGACCGAGGATCCCGCCCTCCGCGATGAACTGCTCAACGGCATGGACGCCGAGGTCACCCGCATGCGCCGGCTGCTGGATGATCTGACCCAGCTCTACGGACAGGCGCTCGGCCCGCTGGAACTGGATCTGACGCCAACTGCCATCGGCCCCTGGCTGCAGCAGACCCTCAGTCCGTGGCGGGAAGCGGCGCTGAGCAAAGACCTGCGCTGGCAGACCTCGCTGGCGCCTGACCTCCCCACCCTCAACATTGACGCCGATCGTCTGGCGCAGGCGCTCGGCAACATCGTCAGCAACGCCATCAAATACACCCCCGCCGGCGGCAGCGTCGCCATCACCGCGCGGACCGTCGCCGCGACGCTGGAGATTGCCGTGCAAGACTCCGGCCCCGGCATCCCGCCGGAAGAACAACAGCGCATCTTCGCGCCCTTCTATCGCGGGGCAGCGAGTCGTCGTTTCCCCCAGGGCATGGGATTGGGGCTCACCATCACCCGCGACCTGATCACCGCCCACGGCGGGCGCATCGAAATCGAAAGTGCCCCCGGCAGCGGCAGCTGTTTCCGTCTCCTCCTGCCCCTCGAGCCTCCTCCTTCGAGAATAGAGGTCAGCGAGTCAGTAATCAGCAATCAGCAGTCAGCGAAAAAGCGAGAAAGCGAGAAAAATCACTTGCGTGACAAAGGTATCGCCACTGACTAAAAAACGCAAGATTTCCTGGCGACTGCTGAAGATTGAGAATCAACTCTTGCCCCCTATCCCCTGGCCCCTTCCTCCCGCGCCTTGCGCGGGAGGAAGGGGCCCTTTTTTATGGGATTTTGCAGGCGGGCTACGCCCGCCTGCAAAATCCCATATTTTTTCTCCCCCTCCCCAAAGGCGCAAGCGCCTTTGGGGAGGGGGCTGGGGGAGGGGCAAAAGCTGCAGCTCACAAAGGTTCATCAGCCAAACTGGCAAGCCGTCGCAGCCTCTACTCACGGCTCGCCCCTGACAACTCACATTCTCTTGCTTGCAGGATGTGCGCCAGCCGCTGGCGTCTCCCTCGTCTTAAGCTGCTCTTAAATCACGCAACAGCTCCTCATAAGGACTTCCTGCCTCAAAGCGCTTATAATGAAAATGACGGCCCAAGAGGTCGCTATGTGAAGTGCGCCACGCTGACGAGAGGGACAATGCACCGGGTGCGTGGCAAGCAGT
>JAGPHL010000085.1 GCA_018055515.1 Anaerolineae bacterium | reverse complement strand
TGTGCGAGTTACTATCATACGCCAGCTGCTTTCAGTATACTCACTCTTGGAAGTCTGACAAGCGCGCGCGTTCTGCATGGGGGCACGGCTCAGCCTGGCGCCAGGCCGCCAGACGGCAAGGGAGGAACCTTTGTGATCCGTAGCTTTCGCCCTTTCCCCAAAAAAGTACCCCCGCTATGCGGCGGGAAGGGCAAGGGATGGGTGGTAAAAGAGAGAGCCGCGAGCAGAGACTGCAACGGCTCTCTGCTCACGGCTCTCTATCGCATTTTTGCGCCGGCAAGATGGGTGCCAGCACCGGGCTGACGGCGTAAGGCCTGATGCGTGGGTTTATTCCCTCAGGGCGCGAGCGTCGTGCTCGTGTTGAAAAGCGGCAGCCCGGCGAGGTAAGCCTGGCGCTGGGCGATGAAAGTCAGGGTCTTGGTGATGGACTGTTCCAGGAGCGTGGGGTCTTCCAACGCGCCGTCGGCGTTGGCCTCGCGCAGCATCGCCGCGTAGGTCTCGACCCGCTGGGTGAGGAACCCGCTGACAAAGAGCTCCTGATACAGGCGCTGCAACTCTTGCTCATACAGCGCCAGGAACTCCGGGGTGGCGAGGAAGCGCTTCACCAACGTGTTGCTTCCACCCCTGAGGCCGCCGCGCATCGGGGCCCCGCCCTGGGCTGTGGCGCTGTCCTCTCGCCCGGCGTAGATGTCGTAGTTGGCAGAAGCGCCGCCCATCGCCAGTTTGCCCAGGCTCTCGTTGGCGTCCCACATCAAAAGGGTGAAGCGCCCGCCTACATCGTCGTAGTACAGGTAATAGTTGTTGTTCATGCCGACAATGGAATCGGTGTTCACCAGCAGATTGTTGAGCGCCAGATAAGTCGCAAAGGCTTCCACGTCGAAGTAATCGGGCAGCTGCGCCGCGAAGGTCGCGTCGTCCGCTTCTGTGAGGAAGCGCATGAAGGCGATCAAGGGCGCCAGATCGGCGTCGTTGAGGCGGGTTTTTTGGGTGAAGCTGTTGGCGTACAGGCTGGGATCTTCCCCCTGATAGCGCAGCGTCGAGCCGAGTTCGGCCTTGTAAAGCACGCCGTTGGGATTTTCGAAGTGCTCCTGCAGATACTGCTCATTGATCGCCTGGGAGAGGATGTAGAGCTGCTTCTCCCCGTCGTTCAGCTGCACGCTGGCGTAAGCCGTCCGGGCGACCGGCAGGCCGATGGCGCGCGCCGCGTCGTTCGTCACCGGCTCCTGCAGCATCGCTGCGTCGGTGGAAGTGCCGTAGGTGCGGAGCGCCAGATGGGTGTAGCCCTGATAGGTCTGTCCTTCGACGTATTTGTCGAAGCGGATCATCAGCGGGATTTTGGTATCCACGGTGACTTCGACGTCGGCGGCGCCCTTGTTGCCGACGTCACCGCCGCCCCAGAATGGCGCGGCGCCGGGTTCAGGCATGACGGGGGCTTGTCCTTCTGGAAGTGCGCCGGCGGGAGGCGTCGGTCTTTCACCGCCCGCGCCGGGCTGCGAGGGGGGAACGCCTCTGTTCGGCCGCAGCTGCTGCCGGTCTTGGGGGACGGCGCCTGGATTGGGAAGGGCTTCCTCGCCGCCAAACATGCCGCCGAATTGCGGACGCTCTCCGGCCATCCGCCCGCCGAGCGCCGTGCGCAGCGAGGCATTGCCTTTGAGCCGCACGCCGACGTTGTTCACCCGCACCCCGTCAATGATGACATCCGCGTGGAAATATTCCTTCGAGCCGGTCTCACGGTAAGTGGTGAGCATTTGTTCGAAGTCCTCGGTGCTCATGAGCACCTGGACGCTGTGGGCGACGGTGTCATCGAAGAGCGCGACGTCGCTGCTGTAATTGGCCTGCGCCGCCGTCACCGCTTCGGGCTGAAGCTTGCCCGGCGCCGTGTAGGCGACGATACGCTGATCGCCCAGGCCCACGATGAGCAGCAGCGTCACCAGTAGCAGGGCGACCAGCAATGGATAGTGTCGTCTCAGGGTCAGATTCATGGAGCATTCCTCGGAAAATAGAGATCAGTGAGCCGTGAGAAGAGAGTCGTCATTCACACCTTCACACGTTTCCACTTCTGACGCTTCTCACAAATCCGTGCTATTATAACCCGCGATGAGGGTGACGCGGTTGTTGCCGTTGAGACGCTTGAGGTCGGCCAGGAATTCCTGGATTTTCTCCGCTTTCTTCAGCCCCACACTGTAGGTGAGTTCGGTGAGAGCCCCGCCGTGGACGGAATCCACGCTGATGAGTTCCGACGACGTGGTGTATTTAAGAAAGACGTTGTTGAAGAGCGTGTCGAAGGGCGCGTCGTTGGGGACTTGCACTTTGAGAATCTGGCTGATCATCCGCCGGGCGTACCAGTTGAAGCGCGTCATGATCAGGACCACGAGGCTGACGATGACCGTGGTAATCACGGCGAGCAGATAGAAACGCGTCCCGACGGCCATTCCCACCGCCATGGTGAAGAAGATGAAGCCCACATCGCGCGTCTCTTTGACGGCGTTGCGGAAGCGGATGATGGACAGCGAGCCGACTAACGCGAAGGCGCGGGCGATGTTGGAGCCGATGATCAGCATCACGACGGCGACGATCATGCCGTTGAGCACCAGCGTGTGCACAAAACTCTGCGTGTATGAGGCGCCGCGGTGGGTGATTTGATACACCCACCCAATCAGCGCGCACAACGCGAAACTCAAAAGCAGGCTGAGGACGACATCCGTGACAGAAAAGACCCCGGTCAAATCCTGAAAATTGAAACCCTCCATGGGTAAAGACCTCCGTTCAAAGTGAAATGTGATGGACGAACCGTGAGTTGCGGCCTGTGGATGGGACTTTTCCTTCCTTTCTCTTTCTACTGTCTGGTCTACTGTCTGGCCATGGCTTGCGCCAGCTCGATGCTGCGGGCATACTTGCTCACCCGCACCAGATTCAGATTGTGGACGGCGATGAGTTCGGTGAGCCAGTAGGGAATGCGCTCGTTGACTTTGATCTCGACGATGACCCGGGCAGGGGGGAAAAGGTCGCACTCGGTGCTGGAACTGCCGAGCCGCAGCGCGGCGGGATTGGCAAAACTGACGCCGTAGCGCATTTCGGTGTCGAAGGTGACGCGCAACCCGATGTCGTAATCGCCGCCCACCCAGGCTTCGCGGCGATAATGGATGAGGCTCGCCGGATGCAGGTTGTAGTGCCAGATCAGCGCGGCGATTTCTTCGATCACGGCGCTATCGCGGGGATCGTGTTCGGGGATCTCGCGCTCATCGCACAGCTGCAGCGCTTCCCGGTACGGCAAGAGGGCACGCCGCTTTTGGGTCACGCGGTCCACCCGCTGTTTGATTTCCACGAAGACGGGCGTCTCATCCGTGAGCGGCGCGTCAGTTTCATAGTGCCGGATGCGCAACTTGCGGCGGAATCTGATGCCGTCCATTTTCTCCCAATAACAGCGATAGTCCGGGCTGTCGTAGTAGAGGCTGGACAGTTCATAGGCGCCCCGGGCGCCGCCGTTGCTATCGGGCGTGAGATAGGCCCGCAGGTCGCGCTTGAAGCTCTCCGCCTGGCGCAACGTCACCAGATATTTCAGCTCAAAACGGTTGAAACTGCGAATGATGTGACTGAGATTCGTCATTGCTCGCGCTCACTCCTCGCCTGTTCTCCACGCATCCCCTGCCCATCGCCAGCCCCACTATCGTCCTCCATCCTAGCCCGTTAAGCTGTGAAAACCTTGAGAAGGAGCTGAGAATTTGCTGAGAAAAACTTCTTCGAGCTGCTTACGGAGGGCCGCTCACAGCAATTTCTCAGGCAAACGGTATACTATGATTTTGGATGTTGGGCTTCGATGGGATGCTGTGGATGGGGATGGAGAGCGTATGATTACGATTCTGGTTGTGGATGATGATCAACGCCTGCTGCGCATGTTGCAGCGCACGTTGACCTACGAAGGCTTTCATGTGGTGACGGCGTCCAACGGCGAGGAAGCCCTGGCGCAAGTAGACGCCTGCCACCCTGAAATCATCGTCCTGGATTGGATGATGCCTGGAATGGATGGGTTGGAAGTGATGCAGCGCCTGCGCGCCGAGCAAAACCGGGCTTTCATCCTGATGCTCACCGCCCGCGACGCCCTGGAAAACCGCGTCGAGGGGTTGGAGAGCGGCGCGGACGACTATCTCACCAAGCCGTTTGCCCCGCCGGAGCTCGTCGCCCGCATCCACGCGCTGCAACGGCGCGTCGCGGCGCAACCGGAGCGACAGCCTCTGCGCTTCGGCGCCGACGCTAACGCCCTGTTCCTCGACCCCGTCGCCCACACGGCGAGCCTGGGTGACGCGCCGTTGACCCTCACCCCCACGGAATTCGAGCTGCTGGCCTGTTTCATGCTGCATCCGCGCCAGGTGTTGGAGCGGGGCCAGCTCCTCAATGCGGTCTGGGGTTATGATTTCGGCGGCGACGACAACGTCCTCGAAGTTTACGTCGGCTACTTGCGCAAAAAACTCGAGGCCGACGGACATCCGCGCCTGATTCACACCGTGCGTGGCGTCGGCTATGTGTTGCGGGAGGCATGACGTGTCCATTCGTCTGCGGTTGACGCTGCTCTATACCGTAATCCTCGCGTTGACTTTGCTCCTCTTTGGCGCCGCCCTGTACACTTCGCAGGCGCGTGGAACTTTGGACGCGCTGAAAGCTGAGCTGCTGCACAGCAGCGACGCCACCGTCCAGATGGTTTTGCGCTTTTCTCACTCTCCCCAGGGCTCGCCGCCTGTGCCCCCGCCCGGCGGCGAGCGTCCCGTGCCGCTCCAGGAGCTCGCGGCGGAACCTGCCTTCCAGCAACTGCGTGAGCGGGAAATCGTGCGGATCCTTGACTCCGAAGGCGAGTTGGTCGCTACGCCCTTTGCCGCGGCCAGCGAGCCCTTGCCGCTCAGCTCCGAGGGACTCGCCGCGCTGCGTGCCCAACAGCCCTGGTGGGAAATTGCCGCCTGGGAGGAGACGCGCCTGCTGATCTACAATCGCCCGGTGATGGTGGACGGTCAGTTCAGCTACATCGTGCAGACCGCGCGCCCGCTCACCGAACGCGAGAACTCGCTGCGGACCCTCAGCCGCACGCTTCTCATCGCGGGCGGGGTGATGACCCTGATCGCTTTTGGCATCGGCTGGGTGCTGGCGGGAGCCGCGCTGCGCCCCATCCACCGCATCACGCAGACGGCGCAGGCGATCGGGCGCGAGAGCGACTTCTCCCGGCGCGTGGATTACGTCGGCCCGGAAGATGAAGTCGGCCTGCTGGCGACGACCTTTAACGCGATGCTCGCGCGCCTGGAGGAAGCCTATCAGCGCGTGAGCCAGACCTTGCGCCTGCAACGCGATTTCGTCGCCGATGTCTCCCACGAGCTACGCACACCCCTCACCACCATCCACGGCAATCTGGCGTTGCTGCAACGCACGCCGCCATTGCCTGCCAATGAGCAGCGCGAAATCCTTGCGGACGCCGAAGCCGAAAGCGAGCGCATGATCCGCCTGGTGAACAATCTGCTGCTGCTCGCGCGCGCTGACGCCGGCCCGGCCCTCAAAGAGGCGCCGCTGGCCGTCGCGCCGGTTGTCATGGCAGCGTGCCGCCAGGCCCGGCAATTGGACCGGCAGCGCGAGATTGTGGAATCCATTGAAAACGCGACGATCCTTGGCGATCGGGACGCCCTCAAGCAAATCGTGCTCATCCTGTTGGATAACGCTTTGAAGCACTCGCAAGGCCCCATCGCGGTCACCGTCACGGCGGAAGCCGCGTCTGTCCTGCTCGAAGTGCGCGATGGGGGGCCTGGCATCGCGCCGGAGTTGCTGCCGCACGTCTTCGACCGCTTCTACCGGGACGCGGCTACGGAGGTTGCGGGATTCGGGTTGGGACTGCCGATCGCCAAGACCCTGGTCGAAGGGCTTCATGGTGTCATCACCATCGCAAGCCGGCCGGAGGAGGGCAGCACGGTGCGGGTCCGCCTGCCGCGGCTGGAGGAATCCCCCGCCGACGATTAAAAAATCCGGCGCAGCTGCGTCGCTGCGCCGGAGGAACGTTCGGGAAGTCCGCGCTTACTTGGCGTATTCGACCGAGCGCGTCTCGCGGATCACCGTCACCTTGATCTGCCCCGGATATTGCAGCGTGTCCTCGATCTTGCGGGCGACCTCGCGGGAAAGCCGCAGGGCATCCAGGTCATCAATCTCGCCGGGCTTGACGATGATGCGCACCTCGCGCCCCGCCTGGATCGCGTAGGATTCCTCGACGCCGTTGAAGGAGTGGGCGATTTCCTCCAGCGTGCGGATGCGCTTGATGTAGTGCTCCAGGCTTTCGCGCCGCGCGCCGGGGCGTGCGCCAGAGATGGCGTCAGCCGCTTCGACGATCACCGCCTCCAGCGACGTCTGGTCTACTTCGTGATGGTGCCCTTCAATGCAGTTGACCACCGCTTCGGGCACGCCGTACCGCCGGGCGATCTCGGCTCCGATGGCCGCGTGGGTGCCCTCGACCTCAAAATCCACGGCCTTTCCCAGGTCGTGCAACAACCCTCCCATGCGGGCGATTTTCTCGTCAGCGCCGAGTTCTGCTGCCAACAGGCTGGCGAGCTTGGCGACCTCGATCGAATGCGCCAGCTGATTTTGGCCGTAGCTGGTGCGGAAGTAGAGCTGTCCCAACAGTTTGACGATTTCAGGATGCACGCCCGGCACTTCCGCCTCATAGACGGCGCGCTCGCCCTGCTCGCGGATCGTGTCCGCCACTTCCTTGCGGGATTTCGCCAGCAATTGCTCGATGCGCGCCGGGTGGATGCGCCCATCGGCGACGAGCTTGTGCATCGTTCGCGCCGCCACCTCGCGCCGGATGGGGTCGAAGGACGAGATGGTGATCACCTCAGGGCTGTCATCCACGATCACATCCACGCCGGCCTTTTGCTCGAAGACGCGGATGTTGCGGCCGCCGCGCCCGATGATGCGGCCCTTGAGCTCGTCGGAGGGGATCTCGATGGTCTTGGTGGTCAGTTCCGCCACCTGCTCGCCGGCGATGCGCTGCACCGCCGTGGTGATGATCTGTCGCGCCCGCCGTTCGGCCTCTTCCTGAGCGTAGAACTCCTCCTCGCGGATCACCCGCGCCATGTCCTGGCGGGTCTCCTGCGCCACCTGCTCCAACAGAATATTGCGCGCTTCTTCAGTAGAAAGATTGGCGACCCGCTCCAATTCTTCTCGACGTTGGGCCTCCAGTTTTTCCAACTCGTTCCAGCGCTTGTCAACGGTGCTCTGCCGTTTGTTCAGCGTCTGCTCTTTGCGGTCCATCTGTTCCTGGCGCTGATCCAGTTGTTCCCGCCGGCGTTGCAGGCGCTCTTCTTCCTGTCGCAGCTGCGTGCGGCGCGTCTCGAGCTCCTTGTCGGCCTCCTCTCGCAGGCGGTAGCTCTCGTCGCGTGCGGCGAGCACGATTTCGCGCGCTTGCTTCTCGGATTCCTCCAAGAGCCGCTTGCGCATGGCCTCCAGATTCCCCATTTGCTGTTGATATTGCTGTTGGCGGAAGAAGTAGCCGACCGCTCCGCCAATAGCCAATCCCAGCAGTGCTGCGATGACTGCGTAGATCCATTCCATATATATCACTCCTCGATTTCTAGATTGATGGCATCGGGAGAGGCATAGCGCGTGAGGAGGTCTTCAATGAGGTCATACGCAAAGCCACGACGCGCCAGGCGTTCAGCCAGACGGCGGCGGAATTGTTCAGGGGGCAAGCCGGCTAACCGCTGCGCTTGCTCGCGGACATACGTCTCGGCTGCCGCGGCGGCATCATACTCACCCAAGGCTTTGGTGATGACCGCGGGAGCAATGCCGTGCTGTCGCAATTCCTGCGCCAACGCGCGTTCGCCTCGGGGGCGGAACCGGCTGCGGTTCTCGACCCAGAATCTGGCGAAGGCGTCGTCATCTATCAACCCCACCTGGCAAAGACGCTCGATGACCTCATCCACGGTCTGGGGGGAGAATTCCCGTTCTTCGAGATAGCGTCGAACTTCAGCCTCGCTGCGCGGGCGATATGAGAGATAATTTAACGCTTTCTCGCGGGCGCGTTCCACTTCGTCGGTAGCTTTCAGCGCGGCAATCTCGAGGTCAGTGAGAGTCTCCCCGAGGTGCAGCGATACTGCGGCGCTGAGAGCCAACCCAAACGCGAATTCCCCATCCAGATACACGTTGACCCGCTCACTGGAATGCTTCTGCGGTTCCAGGGCGGTGATCCTTCCGCTCATGCACTCTCCAAAACAGACACGGCTACAGCCAGAAGGCCGTAGCCGTGTTGTATAAGCACAAACCACCGTTCCCCAAAGTGTTGGGAACGGCCTACACCATCTTTCTCCTAACCCTCTTGCCGCTGCCCTCCCCTTTATCTGGCAGCGGTTGCATAAACCCTTAAAGGGCTAAGAGCCTTGTCTGAGGTAGCTGGTCAATGCTTGAACCCGGCCTCGCGCACAACCTGATTTATCCCCGGCCGGGGTTCGTCAACGGCTACAGCTTTCCAGCGTCAGGGTGTGTCACCCTGAGAGTCTTGAACTGCGCTTGCTACTCCAGTAGCAGTCCGGCGCGGCTCAAAACGGCATTCAATTCCTGGCGGCGGCAATGATTGCCGGAAAAAAGCTCTCTCATGCGGTCGGTTTGTCAAATCCGCCACCAACCGTATACTCAACAAGTGTACACTGAAACGGGCATTTTGACAAGGGGCATTTTCCCAAAAGGAGGAATCCGACCATGAACCGTCCTCGTATCTATGTCACCCGCCAAATCCCCGCGGCCGGCCTGGACTTACTCCGGGCTGAGGGCGAAGTCCAGGTTTGGCCCTCGCCTCTGCCGGTGCCCCGCGAGACGTTGCTGGAGGCCGTCGCCGAGGCGGAAGGGCTGCTCACCCTGCTTTCGGATCCGATTGATGCGGCGCTCCTGGCCGCCGCCCCGCGCTTGCGCGTCATCAGCCAATACGCCGTGGGCTATGACAACATTGACGTCACCGCGGCGACGGCGCGGGGCATTCCCGTGGGCAACACGCCTGACGTCCTCACCGATGCGACCGCTGATTTCGCCTTCGCCTTGTTGATGGCGGCGGCGCGACGTCTCCCGGAGGGCAGCGCCAACGTCCGACAGGGCGAATGGCGCACCTGGGGACCGCAGACGTTGCTGGGCCAGGATGTCTGGGGTGCGACGCTTGGCGTGATTGGACTGGGCCGCATCGGACAGGCGATGGCGCGGCGCGGCAAGGGTTTTGCCATGCGGGTCCTGTTCACCGACCCGCACTGCAAAGCGGAAGGGGCAGCGCTCGGCGCGGAATGTGTCCCCTTGGAGACGCTGCTGGCTGAGGCGGATTTCGTGAGCCTCCACTGCCCGCTCACGCCGGAGACGCGCGGCCTGATCGGGGCGCGCGAGCTGCGGAGGATGCGGCCTACGGCGATCCTCATCAACACGGCGCGAGGGGCGATCGTGCAACAGGAGGCGTTGCTCCAGGCGTTGCGCGAGGGCTGGATTGCCGGCGCCGCGCTCGATGTGACCGATCCCGAGCCGTTGCCGCCGACCCATCCGCTGGTAGGATTGCCCAACTGCCTCATCACGCCGCACATTGCCAGCGCCAGCGTCACCGCGCGCACGCGGATGGCCGTCCTCGCTGCTGAAAACCTGCTGGCGGGCCTGCGCGGCGAACGCCTGCCGCATTGCGTCAACCCTCAAGTCTACGCTTGAGTCGGAGCATTGCCCGCTGTGGCGGCGAGGTCAACCCTCACTCCCTGGTGATATACGCGCGATGTTTTGCTATACTGAGATGTGAACGGCGTTTCAGGTGCGGCATGATAAGGAGGGGAAGATGGCAGGCGCGGTAGATAAGCAGTTCTTTGGCCAGACGTTTAGAGGGGAAGATTTCACCCTTCGCGATTTTGCGTATGCGGATTTGCGAGAGGCGGTTTTCGAGAGGTGTGAACTCGCGGGGGCCAGATTCTGCCACGCGCGCCTGGATAATGCCAGATTGCGCGACCTGAATCTGCAACAGGCCGATTTCACCAAAGCCAGTCTCGTCCACGCGGATTTACAGGCGAGCCAGGCTGCCGGCGCGATATTCTGTGAGGCGCATCTCACCAGCGCGGCGCTGGCGCACGCCAACCTTGAACACGCTGACCTGAGCGGGGCCATGCTGCAACGGGCGCAGCTGCCCGGCGCTGTCTTGGATCACGCTACCCTGATCGGGACGAACCTTGTTGGCGCAGATTTGCGTGGCGCCACCTTCCTGCGCGCCGATCTCAGCAGGGCGGATCTTGCCTATGCTGATTTGACCGGCGCCGATTTGGAGGGCGCCATTCTTCTGGGGGCGAAATTCCAGCATACGGTTTTGAAAGGGGCGTACCTGGAAGGTGCCATCTGGGACCGCACGACGGTCGGCGGCATGGATTTGCGCAACGCCCAGATTTCCGGACGTATCTGGCTGCTGGTGCGTGGGCTGCGGAATCCCAAGGCTCTGGAAAGCCGGCTCATGCCGTTATTCACCAGGCTCAGCGTTTTTGCTGCCATCGTGCCATTCTCGCTGGCGCTTTTCCTGTGGCTGATGGTGGCAGTGACGGCCTGGCTTCAACTCCCCGAAACGCGCGGCTTACTCATCGGCGGCATCCCGGCGGCGCTTGTGGGAGTGCTGACGTTCTGTTTTGTTCCTGATATTCTCTACAGAGGCTATTGCTGGGTGTATCGGTTGTGGTCGCAGAAACATCCCGGAGAGAGTCGCCCAGGCGCCGGGCGGGCTTCTTAAGACGTCGGGGTCATGGAATATTTTGCTATGCGTGAAAAAATGCATTTCTAATTGAGTGCAGAGGGTATTGACATTATTATGAATTCTGCTAAGATGAAGTTGGCGTCGTTACCCAAGTAGTGAAAGTTTGCCAGGACGACGTCTGGCACACAAATGTCCCCTTTCAGAGCGATGAGTGATGGAGGCGCTATGTCAGAGGCGGTCAAATCACAA
>JAGPHL010000084.1:7293-10964 GCA_018055515.1 Anaerolineae bacterium | reverse complement strand
TGCGACGCCTTGTCCGCCATTTCGGATTGCACGAAGTCAATCTCCATGGTGAGCGGGGCCGGCAGGCGCAGCGGCGGCGGGACCTGTCCCCTGGAGAGCCGGGTGACGGCGCGGAAGGCGGCCTCGTAGATGCGCTGTTCGGTCACGGCGGGTGGGAAGCATTCGGCGGACATGCGGCCGGTGGCGATTTTGACCACCGCGGTCTCCACGTCGCCGAGCAGCGCCTGCGCCTCAGCGCAGACGGTCTGATCGCCGGAGATCATGAGGATCGGCACGCCGAAGTGCCCGCAGATCGCCGCATTGAGGCCTGTTTCGCCTATGCATTGTCCGTTGATGCGCAGGGCGGCGACCCGTTCGTCGGACCAGGTGTGCTCGAGGATGGCGTTTTCCACGCCGATGCGGGCGTGATAGCCCACGAAGGCGACGCCATCCACGCCGGTTTCCACGCCGGAGACCATCGAGAGCGGGGAGGGGCTGCCCGAACGCAACCGCGCGCGGGGATCGAGCTCCTCGATGAGGATGTTGCGGCCCGAACTGTGTCCATCGGAGACGAGCACTTCATCCGCGCCCGCGTCACAAGCGCCACGGATAGCGGCATTGACGTCGTTCGTCATCAGGCGGCGAAAGCGCGCATACTCCGGGTGCGCCGGCGCGACGTGATCCCAGCAGACCACGCCGGTCACCCCTTCCATATCAGCAGCGATGAGAATTTTCATGGAGTCCTCCTTTGAAGTGTGATAAAAGTGATGGGTAATGGGTAAAAAGTAATGGGTAATGGGTAATGGGTGATGGGTAATGGGGCCAGCTTCCAGCATCCAGTATCCTACGCGCGGTAGGTCGCCAGGAGCTCCTCAAAGCGTGCGACGCTGTCTTTGAGTCCGCCGGGACGGTTGCGGGCGAGCCACAGGCCGCGATATTCCTCGATGAGCGTTTCCAGCTCTGCGGCGAGGGCGGCTTTCGCGGCGGCCTGCTGCACGGGATCGGTCTGCTGCGTCATGAGGATGCGGTCGCAGGCGTGACGCAGCAACCGCGCGGTGAAGCGGTATTCGCGGGCGAGCAGTTCAGCGTCCCCGCGCTGCATGGCGGCGTGCTCCAGCGGGGCAATGGCCGCCTCGATGGCGTCGAGTGTCGCGTGAATGGCCTCCGGGCTGAGGTTTTGGCTGTAGAGGCTGAAGGGATCTTCCAGCCATTGCAGCGCCCAAAATAACGGGCTGCCGTTGACGATGGGAAGGCCCGGTTTCTGATAGAGATTGCCCATGTCGTAGGCCACCCGTCCCATCGCGCCGCTCGGATCGTCGAAGGCGAAGCGGCTCACGACGGCGGGCACGTCGGCGTCGCGATTGCTCGCCAGGCACCAGCTGTACGCCGCGCCCATCGCCAATCCCAGATAGCTCACCGGCAGCATCTGCCAGTGTCCCCGATCGCCCCAATCGGTGTTGAGATAGCCGCACGCGCCGTGTTTGAGGCCGTTTTCGGCGGCGCTGAGGAGATTCGCCAGCGCGTTGTCCGTCCGCCCGGCGAGACTGCACCAGCTGGAGGTGCCGGGGCACACGTAGAAGGGGACGCCCGCGGCTGCCAGTTGCGCGCCGTGCGCGTCGAAGGGCGCATTTGCCTCGTAGCCCCATTCCAGGGCGATGACATCGCGGGGCAGCTCCGGCACCAGGTCGGGGTAGTGGATGAGGATGTCGCCCCAGAACTGCATCCGGTGTCCGCGCGCCCGGACCTCGCGGTAGACCTTGAGCAGGAAATCGAGGTAGACTCGTCCCACGCCGCGCGCGCGGCATGCCTCAGCGCTGGCGCCAGAGCCCAGGTCAATGGTCTCATCGCAGCCGACGTTGAACTGCTCGCTGCTGAAGTGCGGCAGCAGCTCGTCGTAGAGCCCGCGCAGCAGGGCGATACTGCCGGGATGTTCGGGCGCGAGGCTAAAGGGCCCTTTCATCTTCATGCCCCAGGGCGTCTCGAATTCGCCGTGCGTCTCCGCCAGCGGGGCGTAGGGGGCGTGTTTGAGCCAGCGCTCCATGTGCCCGAAGGAGTTCTGGTTGGGGACGAGCTCGATGCAGCGTTCGCGGCAGTAGGCGTCGAGCGCCAGGAGCTCTTCACCGGTCAGCGGCGACGCCTCGGCCCACACCAGGGGATGCTGGCGATAGGCGAAGGTGTGTTCGGTGTAGAGCTGCAGCTGGTTGATCTTCCAGCTCGCCAGCCGATCTATCAGCGCGAACAGGGTCGCCATGGTCGGCACTTTGTCGCGGCTGATGTCGAGCATCACGCCGCGCGCGGGGAAATCAGGCCCATCGTGGATTTCCACGGCGGGGAGGCTCGGCTCGTTGGTCTGTGCGAGCAGCTGCTCGAGCGTGCAGATCGCGTAGAAGGCTCCCGCCGTGTCGTGGGCATGGATGGCGATGCCTGTCGGGGTGATGCGCAGGCGATAGCCTTCGGGCTGCGGGACGGCTTGCGGCAGGACCGTGAGCGTGCAGGCGATCTCGGTTGCGGGCAGGCCGCGGCCCGCGCTGATCTGCCATTCGATGTCGAAGCGCTCGCGCAGCCGCTCGCGGAGGCGGGTCGCCGCAAAACGCAGCGTCTGCGGGTCGGCGGCGTCGAGCTGGATCAGTTTTCCCGGGGTCAGGGGCAAGGCGCCTTCCTGCCAGACAATCTGGCGCGGCGCGGGAAGAAAAAGGTACTTTTGCATGGTGACCTCCGCTGACAGGGTTCGCGTTGGGATGCAGGACAGCGCTTTGAGTATAAGCTGCTTTCCCAGGGCGGCAAGGCGCGGGAGCGGGGATTCAGCGGGGCGTGCGGGAGGGGCGTTGCAGGATCACGACCGCCGCGAGGGTGAGACCGGCGCCGAGGAGCTGCGGCGCGTCGAGCCGTTCACCCCAGACGGCCCAGCCGAGGGCCGCCGCGATGACAGGCTCCAGGGTAGCGATGATGCTGGCGTTGCTCGCCGAGATGTGATGCAGGCCGGCGTTGAAGGCGATCCCGCCGCCGAGGGTAGGGACCAGGCCGAGGATCAGCAGCCACAGCGCGAGTGCGGGCGAGGTCAACGGTCGCAGCACGTCGGCCGGCGCCTGGAAGGGCAGGAGGAACCCTGCTCCGAGCGCCAGCGCGTAGGCCAGCGCCGCCGAGGGCGAGTAAGCCCGTTGGGCCGCAGCTTTGCTGAAGAGGATGTAGGTCCCGTAGGTGAGGCCGGCGCCCAATCCCGCCAGAATTCCGGGCCGGTTCAGCGCCACGCCGGTCACGTCGTAGAGGCGACCGACGAGCGCACAGCCGGCCAGCGCCAGCAAGAGCGCCGTCGCTTTGCTCGCGGTGAGCCGCTCGTGCAGGAAAACCGCGCTGTAAAGGGTGACCCACACGGGCGCGGTGTACATCAGCACGGCGGCGACCCCCATGCCGGCGAGATCAATGGCGTAGATGTAAATGGCGTAGAAGGCGGCGACGCCGAGGGCGCCAAAGCCCAGGAAGAGCGGCCAGTCACGCCGCGCGATGCGGAGGCTGGCGCGGCGACGCGGCAGCAGCGCCAGAAACAGCGCCAGCGCTGCGATGGCGGCGCGCCAGAACACAATCGTCAGCGCGGGGAGCGCATAGGTCGCCATGAGGCCTTTGTAGAATAGCCCCATGGTCGCCCATAACACCGCGGCGATGATGACGAGGAAATAGCCCTTGAGCATACTGGA
>JAGPHL010000084.1:0-7193 GCA_018055515.1 Anaerolineae bacterium | reverse complement strand
AGCCGCACGAGAAGCGGCGCCAATCCCAGCGAGGGTTCGTCCAGCAGCAACAGGCGCGGACTGGCCATGAGCGCGCGCCCGATGGTGAGCATCTGCTGTTCGCCGCCGGAGAGCGTGCCTCCCAGCTGGCGGCGCCGTTCCTCCAGGCGGGGGAACAGTTTGAAGACCCGCTCGCGGTTCGCGGCGATGGCGGCCTTGTTGCTGCCGAGGGTATACGCGCCCATGTTGAGGTTCTCCGTCACCGTCAGGGTGGCGAAGATGTGCCGTCCCTCCGGCGCATGGGCGATGCCTTGCTCCACGATTTTGTGCGCCGGCATGTTGTTGAGGGGGCGCCCATCGAAGGTGAGGCTGCCCTCGCGGATGGGAATCAGCCCGGAGATGGCGCGGAGGGTGGTGGATTTGCCTGCCCCGTTCGCGCCCAGGAGGGTGACGATTTCCCCGGCCTCGACGTCCAGCGTGATTCCTTTCAGGGCATGGACGTGGCCGTAATAGGTGTGCAGGTCTTCGATGTGTAGCAGGGGCATCCTCAGATTTCCTCTCTGCCAAGGTAAGCTTCGATGACGGCAGGATGACGTTGCACTTCGCTGGGGGTCCCTTCGGCGATTTTGCGCCCGTGATCCACCACCACGATGCGCTCGCAAATCTCCATCACCATCCGCATGTCGTGTTCGATGAGGAGGAGGGTGATGCCGGTGTCGCGGATCTGGCGGATGAGGGCCACGAGTGCGAGGGTCTCTTGCTCGTTGAGGCCCGCGGCGGGTTCGTCCAGCGTGAGCAGCGTCGGCGCGGTCGCCAGGGCGCGGGCGATTTCCAGCCGGCGTTGATCGCCGTAGGGCAGGTTTTTGGCGAGCTCGTTGCGGTAGGCGTGCAATCCCATGAAGTCCAGCCAGTGTGCAGCTTCGGCGGCGATGGCGGCCTCTTCCGCCCGTTCCGCGGCGGAGCGCGTGAGCGCCTGCCAGACGCCCGCGTGTGTGCGATGGTGCAGGCCCGCCATCACATTCTCCAGCGCAGTGAGATTCTGGAACAGCCGAATGGTCTGGAACGTGCGAGCGATGCCTTGCTGCGTGACGGTGTGCGGGCGCGGCCCTCCCTCCTGTCCCCGAATCCGCGCCCACCGCGAGGTGATGGGGCGTGCGATGCACTGGCCCTTGAAGTAGATTTCGCCTTGGGTGGGGGCATAAAAACCGGTGATCATGTTGAAGATCGTCGTCTTCCCCGCGCCGTTCGGCCCGATGAGGCCCAGAATCTCGCCGGGGTAGAGGTCAAAATCCACATGATCCACCGCCATCAGCCCGCCGAATTGTTTGGTCAGCTGCCGCACTTGCAGCAACGCGGCCGCGTCTTCACGCCTGATGGCCTTCTCGCTCATTTGGCCTCCCGGATTTCCATCTGAACGCGCCGGCTAGGCCACAGCCCCTCAGGGCGAGCGATCATCATCACGACCATGGCGACCCCCAACCAGGCATCGCGCCAGTCCTTGAGGGCTCGAAAGAGTTCCGGCAGGGTGATCATCCCCAGGGCGCCGATGAACACGCCGGGGATCGAGCCGGTGCCGCCGAGGACGACGATACAGAACATCATCACGGATTCCATGAATTTGGCGAGATCGGGGGAGATGACGGTGATGCGCGCGGCGTAGAGCGCGCCTGCCAGCCCCGCCCAGCCAGACCCGAGGACAAACGCCAGCAGTTTCACCTGGGCGGTATTGATGCCCATCGCTTCGGCGGCGGTCTCGTCCTCGCGGATGTAGAGCCAGGCGCGCCCCAGGCGCGAATTTTCGAGGCGACGCATGGCAAAGATGGTGATGAGGAGGAAGAAGAGCACCAGGTAGTAATGGTAGATGGGCTGGCGGAATTCCAGTCCCAGCAGGCGCGGACGGGCGATGCCGCTCAGGCCGTTGGCGCCGCCGGTGATGCCGAAGATGTTGTTGACCAGCGCCACCCGCACGACTTCCCCGAAGGCGATGGTGACGATGGCGAGGTAGTCGCCGCGCAGGTGCAGGATGGGGCGGGCGATCAGAAAGCCGAAGAGCGCCGCGACCAGGATGCTCGCCGGGAAAGTCCACAACATGGGGACGCCCAGGCGCAGGTTGAGGATGGCGGCCGTGTAGGCCCCCAGGGCGTAGAAGGCGGCGTGACCGAGCTGGAACAGTCCCGCGTACCCCACGATGAGGTTGAGGCTCAGTCCCAGCATGACGTAGAGCGCGGTCCGCCAGGCGACCGTGCGGTAATAATCGCCCAACGGCAGCGGCAGCAGGATCGCCAGCAGGATGAGGCCCCCCTGCCACAGCAGCGGTCTTTCACGGAGGTAAGTCAACCAGGATGCCTTCATGGGTCCTTCCACAAGATTAGAACTTACGCCAGGCTCGGGATTTTAACCTCGCGAGCGCGAACCTGGGGGTAAGTTCCACGATCATGGCGGTGTTCTCGCGGCTTTACACTTTCGTCGCGACGCGCTCCCCTAAAATGCCGGTAGGACGGAAAATCAGGATGATGATCAGGATCAGGTAGGCGATGACGTCTTTCCACTGCGGGGAGATGTAGCCGGAAGCGAGCGTCTCAATCAGCCCCAGGAACATCCCGCCGAGCATGGCGCCGGGGATGTTGCCGATGCCTCCCAGGATTGCGGCGATAAAGGCTTTGAGGCCGAAGCTCCAGCCCAGGGTGAAGTCGAAGGAGCCGTAGTAGAGCGCCACGATGACCCCGGCGATGCCGCCCAACCCCGGTCCGATGAGGAAAACGATGGCGATGATGCGGTTGACGTCAATGCCCATGAGCTGAGAGACGGTGTGATCGAGCGAGACCGCGCGCATGGCGGTGCCGACACGGGTCCGCTGCACGAAGAGGTAGAGTCCCGCCATGAGCAGAAACGAGATGACCAGGACGATAATCTGCATGGTGCTGATGCGGACGTTGCCGGCGAGGAAGATCCCTCCCGTCGGCGTGACGCCTGTGGGATAGGTGCGCCAGCGCGCGCCGTAGACGTTGCGCGCGACGCTTTCCAAGATGAAGGCGACCCCCAGCGCGGAGATGATGGGGGCCAGCCGGCCGGCAGAACGCAGGGGCCGATAGGCCACACGCTCCACGAGCACCCCGCTGAAGGCCACCACCATCAACACGCCCACGAGGACGGGCGCCGCCATCCAGGGCTGACCTGTTCCCGCCCATCCTGCCAGCAGGGAGAAACCGGTGAGGCCGAGATAGGCGCCCCACATGAACAGGTCGCCGTGCGCGAAGTTGATCATCTTCAACACGCCGTAGACCATGGTGTAGCCCAGGGCGACCAGGGCGTAGAACGAGCCGATGGTGACCCCATTGATGATTTGTTGCAGGAATTGCATGGTTGTGACTCGTCGTTTCGGGTGGGAGGAACAGAGCGCCTCCCACCCGAAGAGCTGCGCTTGCAAGCGCTTAGGGCGAGGGCTGCTTATCGTACAGGACGAAATTGCCCTTGTCGTCAATGATGTAGGCGACGTGAATGGTTCCTAGCCGGTCGCCCTTCTCGTCAAAGCCGAGGATCGGCCCCGTCAGGCCGTTGACGTTCTTCAGCTGATTGTGGATATAGTCCGCCAGCACGCCCGGGTCGGTGGACTTGGTCTGCTCCATGGCGATGCGGATGACGTTGAAGGCCTCGCCCGCCATGATCGTCCACACGCTGGCCGGCTCCTCGCCGTATTTGGCTATGTAGTCGGCGACGAATTTCTTGGCCTCGGGGTAGTTGAGGTCCTTGGGCAGCGGCTCCGTGGTGACAAACATCCCTGCGGCATTCTTGAGGCCCGCGATCTCCACCATCACCGGGTTGTTGGCCGCGTTGCCGCCGATCCATTGCACCTTGAGGCCCAGTTCTGCGGACTGCTTGAGCAGCAGGCCCGCCTGAGAGTGGTAGCCGGTGAAGTAGACCGCGTCGAGGTTGGCCGCGCCGATCTTGGTGAGAATGGGCGTGAAGTCCTGATCGTCGGGGTTGATGGCGTCGTAGAAACCGACTTTGAGGCCCATTTCCTCGGCGTAACGCCGGGTCTCCTCGGCCAGGCCCTGGGCGTAGGTCGAGTTGTCATGGAGAATGCCGATGTTCTGCGCCCCGAGCACTTCCTTCATGAATTTGGCGGCGAAGAGTCCCTGGCGGTCATCCAGGAAGCACACGCGGAAGAAGCGTGGGAAACCCTTGGTGGTGAGTCGCACCGCGGTTGACGACGGGGTGATGTGGAGAATGCCCGCCTCGTTGTAGATTTCGGAGGCCGGCTCGGTGGCCGTGGAGTTGTACGCGCCGATCACGGCGACGACTTTGGCGTCTACCAGGCGCTGCGCCACCAGCGCCGATTGCGTGGGGTCGCCGGCGTCGTCCTCGACGAGCAGCTCGACTTGCTTGCCGTTGATGCCGCCCGCCGCGTTGACCTGTTCCACCAACATCGTGAGCGCGTTTTTGAACCCTTTCCCCTCGTAGGCATAATCGCCGGTCATGGGGCCTTGCAGTCCGATTTTGATGGTGTCCTCACCGCCGCCGCAGCCGGCGAGGCTGAGGAGCATCCCGCCGAGAATGAAGACTGAGACTAAAATTCGCTTGAACATCTCTCCCCCTTCTATGATGTGATGACAAAATGACTCTGGATAGCGTTGGCTCAGCGACGTGTGTGCATGTTTTTTCGGCGATCACCCCCTCTGGATAACAAAAACCAGCCCCGGCGGCTCCGTAAGCTGGTAAAATGGGTGAACACTGCAGGCGCACCGCCGCGCTACTCGCCTCGACCTCTTGGTTATGAAGGCGGTTGGAGACGCAGCTCAGATTGCGGCTGAAATCGTTCATCCTGGTGTCTCATGTAGCGATTCCTGAATTGGGCGATCAAGACATAAGCATCCTAACATGGAAAATGCGGAATGTCAACAGCGGCGCACCCCGCATTTCACAGCGCGCTGATGGCCATCCAGGGCGCGCGCTCCCCTTCGACCTCGACTTCCCGCAGGGTTCCCGCCGCCAGCAGCGCGTTGACGGCACGTTCGACATCCCCTTTGGGCCATTGGAAGACCTTGCCCGCCTCGCTGAGGGGAGCAGCGCCGACCATCCGATAATAGCGCTCCACCAACAACCGCTGCGCCTCGCGGATGCCGTAAGCGTGCGCGCGTTCCGGCAGCCAGGGGAAGTGCCGATGGGTGCACTCGTAGATGAAGGCGTAATGCCAGGCGCCGACTTCCGCCACGCCGACGGGCAGAACCTTGAAATCGGCCTGCAGCTCGGTCAGCGCCCGCTCGAAGCGCGCTTTGGATTCGCCCGCCGTCATGAAGGTCGCTTTACGGAGGGCGATGGTGTGCAATGGCCCCTCGCGCAGCAGCGTCTCGTAGAGGGTCTTGGCTTCTTGCGACAACGTCCCCTGGCGGTATTGCTCCAGGTAATCCTCTTCTGGAGAACCGAAGTTCTCGCTGAGCGCGTAAAACAAGGGGACCGTGTCCAGCGCGATGAAGCCGGCCTTCTTGCGCAGCACTTTGGCGTAGTACCACCACCGCTGGCCCAGGGATTGATCCTTCCAGTCCCAGCTGATGTGTCCCGGATCCTCGTGCTCATCGGCGACGGGACGGTTGCCCGCGACGGCAGTCCACAAGCTCGGCAGGACGACCCCCTTGATCGGCCAGAACAAGACGAAACCCCGCTCGGCCACGAAGGCGCGCGCTTCCTCCACGCTGCGCAGCGGGTGCGTGAGGCCGTATGTTTCCGCGCGATAGGCCTGAAGGT
Source organism: Anaerolineae bacterium (assembly GCA_018055515.1). Classification (GTDB taxonomy): domain Bacteria; phylum Chloroflexota; class Anaerolineae; order B4-G1; family SLSP01; genus JAAZNO01. The sequence continues at coordinate 1,472 of JAGPHL010000084.1, read as the reverse complement.
GTGCCGACGTCAGGAGGTTCATCCTTGGGCTGATTCCAGGGCTCCCTCAGCCCTCTTCCCGCTGCCACCCCACCGGGAGCGCCTCGACTGCGCCGCCCAGCTCGACAAAGACGCTCTCCACGTTCAGGCGATGCGGTTCCGCGTTCCCTTCTGGGTGATGGAAGGGGATGTCGGCGCAGAGGTCCACTGTCTCCGCGAGAGTCTTGCCGTCGGCAATGGCGGCGCGCACCCGTTCACGCAGGGTTTTCAGGTAGCTGCGGTCGGCGTCGAAGCGTGCCTGGATCTCGGCGGGGATGGCGGTGGGGGCGCCGTGTCCGGGGATCAACACCCGCACGTCCAGGGTCGCCAATCGCGCCAGCGTCTCTTCGTAGGCGCTCAGGCTGTGACTCACGAAGGGGATCTCGACGTCGCTGAGCATGTCCGCCGCCCAGAGCATGCCCGTCGTGGCCTCGTAGACGACGAGCTGGTCGGCGGCATGACCGGGGGCGGGAAGCAGCTGCAGTGTGTGGTCGCCTCCCATGAGGTAGAGGCGGCTTTCGAAGGCGAGGGTGGGGCGGGGCAGCGTGAAGGGCTGCGAGCGGAGGATGTTCGCCTGCGTTTCCCAGCGGCTGACCTGTTGCAGGATGGCTTCGCCGTGCTGCGCCACGCTGTTTTTGTATTCCAGCTGGGTGATGACCTTCGCGCCGGGGAAATGCTCCGGCCCCAGCAGGTGATCCCAGTGGCTGTGGGTGAGGATGAGGGCCTGCACCGCTGCGCCCTGCTCCAGGACGAACCGCGCGATCCCCCGAATTTCCTCGGGCGTGATGCCCGGATCAATCAGGCAAGCCTGTCCCGCTTCTATGAAAATGCCGCTGTTGGTGGCGAAGAAGGGGCTTTGGGTGACCCAGAGAGAGGGTGTGAGCTGTTGAAACGCCGCTGATGTCATCCTTCAACTCCGTTTCTGCGGGAGGAGCGGGCCTCCGTGGGCGGTGATGGCCTGTCGCACGACCTCGGCATTGTCGCTGCGCAGGACATGCGCCGGGGCGGGGCGCTCATCGAGCACGACGGCGACGACGCCCTCGCGGCAGGGAATGGCCAGATCGGCGGTGTACGTCAGCTCGTCCTCACGGATCAAGTAATCGCGCTCTGGGAAGAAGCCGCTTTCCTTGAGCGTGACGTACAACCCGTCCGCGCCGGAGACATAGAGATCGTTGATCTCTTCCGCTGCGTTGAAGCGGTCCCAGGTCGTCTCCAGGAAAGTGATGCGTCGCCAGCGCAGGCTGGGGATGGGCGGTTCCCGGCGGATGAGCGGACCCAGCTGCAGCTTGTAGTACACTTCATCGGCGTGGGGATGAGACGGTTCAGCGGGCAGCAGGTCGCGCCGCCGGGCCAGCTCATAGCCGCGCACTTCGGCGTACCAGTGAATGGCCCATTTCTCAGCCTCGAAGGCGGCGGTGAAGTAGAACGCCAGCGCCGCGGTGTCCGTTATGGAT
>JAGPHL010000083.1 GCA_018055515.1 Anaerolineae bacterium | reverse complement strand
TTGGTCACACGCTTGTATACCAAATTGGCTGCTCATACGCTGTCCATCTACATTAACTGCCTTTTGGGCAAGGTGGATGTATTGCAAATCAAGGCTCTGGCTTTCCCTAACATCTAGCACAAGGGCCGACTTGCAATTGCCAGCCCAACGCGCTTTGGACCGCTGCGATGGCCGGAGGCACCCGTTCGACGGTGGTAATCCGGTAATACTGCCGGATAATTTCGCGGGTAGGCCGCTCAGCACTGCCCCGACCACGTCCCACATAGCGGGTCTGCCGTTGTTCCACCACTTCCCACTGGGGGCGCAACAAACCGGATACCTGATGCTGGTCCAGGATGGCCGTGCTGCGGGCCTGCAAGGTCGCGGCGTCGCGCAGGGCGCGTTTGCCCCGCCCAGGGGCCGGGGTCAGCGCTTGCAAGGCTGCGGTGGCCTGCTGCAAGCGGCGTTCCAGGGCTTGTTGTTGCTGGGCCGCCAGGGTCGGCGCATACACCCACTGCAAGCGCTCCTGCCAGGTGACGGTTTCCCCGGCGACTTCCGCGCTCCGAGTTTCCTCCCACTCGCACCCGGCGCCGACCAATGCGCCGGCTTCCCAGAACAAGGTCAGCTGCTCCGCGGTAGCGCGCCGGGCTTCCCACGCTTCCCACTGCGTGCCACTAAACAGGTTACGGGGCAAGCGCGTCAGATAATAATCACCCCCTGCCGCGATCTGCGCCCGGGTCCCCAAGGCGGCCATTTTGCAGTCGCCAATGTACAACAGCCCTGCTTGCTCCAGAATTTTATGCACCCGTTGATACAGGGGCACATACAGGCCGTCATCGGCGCGCTGCCCTGGGTACACCTCGCTCGCGACCCATTGCCCTGCCGGTTCCGCCAGGGCCGCCATCAACTTCAATTGCGGCAAGTCAGGCCGATGATCCTTGCTATGCCCGTGTTGCATCACGCCCGTATCAGTGACCTGGTGATAGCCATAGGTCGTGGTGCTATCCAGCCGCACCGTGGTGACTTCCAGCGCGTACACCTGGGCGCTGGCCTGCCACACTGCCTGTTCCAACGCCTCCCATTTGGCGTCCACACTAAAACGGTGCAGCAAGTTCCCCAGGCGATCATCACTGAAGTCCACGCGCCGCAGGGGTTGTCCCAACAGGCGTTCCAACACCTGGCGATGCCGCCAAGCCCAGTCTTCGACGCTCGACTTCCGGTGGTCGCCTTCCGACAGAATGTAGGCCAACCACACGATGGTGAGTTGGCCGTTGCTCAAGCCTTGCTGCAACCCGTGGGTACCCAGGCAGGTGTCCACGGCCGTGTCTAACTGCAAGACTTGGCCCAGTTTGACCAACAAGGGAATATCATCAATGCGTTCGTGTGTTAAAGTTAAGCTACCCATACAGGCGAGCATACCAGAAATTCGCGTTTTTGGGCGCTGGTTTTACGCGAAACTAGAGTTGTGAGTAGTTTTATCCCACATCCCATGTAAGGAGCTGAATATGAACCAACGTTTCCTTTCCATTATCGCCTCCATCCTGGCGCTCGCCCTGCTTGTCGGCTGCGGCGGCGGATCGGCAAAGGCGCCGGCCCCCGACGTCACGCTGACGGTTACCTCTGGCGAGAAAAGCGTCACGCTGACCTGGGAGGATCTGCAGGCCTTGCCCGCCTACGAGGGGCCCGGTGGCCGCATCAGCAGCGTGGGCAAGGTCACCCCGCCGACGACCTTCAAAGGCGTCACCGTCGAAGACCTGTGCGCCCTCGTGGGCGGCTTCTCCAAGGAGAACAGCGTCCAGATCACGGCGAAGGACGGCTACCAGATGACTTTCTCCTACGATCAGATCGTCACCGGCAATTATGACACCTACGATCCCAGCGACGGCACGAACAAGCCCTACGACGGCAAACTCTGGACCGTCATCGCCTATGAGGAAGAGGGCCAGCCCATTCCGGCGGATCGCGACGGCCCCCTGCGCATGGCGATCCTGGGCACCGACAAGGTCGTCACCGACGGCCATTGGTGGATCAAGTGGGTCGAGTCCATTGAGGTCAAGGCGGCTCAGGATGAGTGGACGCTCCACCTGAAGGGCGCGCTGAGCGAGGAGATGGACCGCGGCACCTTCGAGACCGGGTCTTCCCCGAGCTGCCATGGCACTTCCTGGACCGACGCCGAAGGACAGACCTGGGAGGGCATCCCCCTCTGGTTGCTGGTCGGACGGGTGGACGATGAGAACAAGCACGAAGGTAGGGCCTTCAACGATGACCTGGCTGCGGCCGGCTACGAGATTCATCTGATCGCCAGCGACGGCTACAGCATCACGCTGGAAAGCGCCCCGATCGCGCGCAATAACAAAATCTTCCTCGCCTATCGGCTGAACGGAGCGCCGCTGCCGGAAAAATACTGGCCGCTGCGCCTGGTCGGCCCCGACCTGGAAAAAGCGAGCTGGATCGGCGGCGTCGAGACCATCGAAATTGACCTGCCGTGAACAGGGGATGGGACGGCGAGGGCGTTCAAGGCGCCGGACGCCCCGGCCGGCCGAAACAACGATGAAGAAACGATCCCTTTTGCTGCTCGCGTTGATGCTTCTCGCGCTCAGCGCCTGCGCCGCGTTCCCCCGGCAGCGGGCGCGGACCCAGGTGCGGGTATTGCTGGCCGGAAGCCTCGTCGTCCCTTTCGACGAGCTGGAGCACGCCTTTGAGGCTCAGCATCCCGACGTGGACGTGTTGATGGAAGGCCACGGCTCCATCCAGTGTGTCCGACACGTGTCGGAACTGGGGGAACTGGCCGATGTGGTCGCCGTGGCCGACTATTCTCTGATCCCGCTGTTGATGTACACGACGAAGGTGCCGGAGACGGGCCGCCCCTACGCCGAGTGGACGATGCAGTTTGCCACCAACCAGCTGGGCCTGGCCTACACCTCGCAGAGCGCTTACGCCGATGAGATCACCGCCGATAACTGGTACGAGATCCTCTCGCGGCCTGACGTGCTGTTCGGCCTCGCCGACCCGCGCTTCGATGCCTGCGGCTATCGCAGCATGATGGCGGCCCAGCTGGCGACCCACTTCTACAACGAGCCTGACCTCTTCTACAATCTCTTCGGTGACCGCTTCACAAAGCCGGTGCGGGTGCAGGAAACCGACGCCCTCGACATCATCCTCGTCCCTGAAGTGCTGGAACCGGAGAAGGGGAGCGGTCTGGAGCTGCGCGGCGCCAGCGTCCAATTGCTGGGCCTGCTGGAATCCGGCGACTTGGATTACGCTTTCGAGTACCAGAGTGTCTCCCGTCAACGCAACCTGCGCTTTCTATCCCTGCCGCCGGAGATCAACCTGAGCGATCCGGCCTATGCGGAGGCTTACCGGCGGGTTCGCGTCAAACTGGACTTCCGACGTTTCGCCACCGTCAACCCGGAGTTCGAGGGCGAGACCATCCTCTACGGCCTGACCATTCCCTCCAACGCGCCCCATCCCGACCTGGCCGCCGAACTGATTCGCTTTTTGATCGGGCCGGAGGGACAACAGATCATGGCGGAAAACTGGCAGCCCTTGCTCCTCCCTCCTGTGGTGGATAACGCGGCGGCGTTGCCGGAGGCGCTGCGCCCGTAGCGCCAGGGCGCTTTCCACAGGAATTGCGTCACAGGACAACAAAAAATCTAACCGCAGAGAACGTCAAAACGCTAAGTTTTCTTGTCTAGATCCAATGAACCTGCCTGCCAACCGGATGCAGATTGTCTTCGCCGTCCTCGGCGCGTTGCTGATCCTCTTCGTCGCCTGGCCGCTGCTTCGCACGGTCGCCGGCTCCTCGCCGGCCGTCGTCTGGGAGACGCTGCTGGAGGCGGAGGTGCGCCAGGCGATCCTGCTCACCTTCTACTGTTCCGCTCTGGCGACGGCCATTGCCTTCGTCACCGGCGTGCCGCTGGCTTACTTGCTGGCTCGCAGCGATTTCCGGGGCAAGCGGCTGATCGAGGGCCTCTTGGATGTCCCCATCGTGGTGCCGCACTCGGCGGCGGGCATTGCCCTGCTGCTGGTTCTGGGGAGGAACACCTTCCTGGGCCGGGCCTTCAATCTCCTGGGGATCAGGTTCGTCTCCGCGATGCCGGGCATCGTGGCCGCGATGCTCTTCGTCAGCCTCTCGTTTCTGGTTGATACGGCCCGCGAGGGCTTCAAGGCCGTTGATCCGCGTCTGGAGCGGGTGGCCCGCACGCTGGGCGCCTCGCCGTGGCAGGCCTTTTGGCGGATCTCCTTTCCTCTCGCCTGGCGCAGCATCCTCTCCGGGATGATCCTCATGTGGGCGCGGGGCCTGAGCGAGTTCGGCGCGGTGATGATCCTGGCTTACTATCCGATGATTGCCCCGGTGCTGCTCTACGAGCGCTTCCAATCCTTCGGGCTGACCTATGCCCGGCCCGTCGCCGCGCTGATCATCCTGATCTGCCTGCTGATCTTCGTGGTGTTGCGGTGGGTCGCGCGGAAGGACCGGGGGTAGAGGATGGAGCGCCGCGCCAGGGTGCAGGTCCATGACCTCTGGGTTGATCTGCGGGAGTTTCATCTGCGCGAGATCAATCTGGAGATCGCCGCCGGCGAGTACTTCGTGGTGTTGGGGCCGACGGGTGCGGGCAAGACGGTGCTGTTGGAGACCCTCGCGGGGCTGCATTCTCCCCATCGCGGGCGCATTTTGCTGAACGGGGAGGACATCACCCGGCTGCCGCCGGAGCGACGCGGGATCGGTTTCGTGTACCAGGATTACGCGCTCTTTCCCCACTTGAGCGTGGCCGAGAACATCGCCTTCGGGCTGAAACTGCAGCGGGAGGGGCGCGCACAAGGCCCAGGTCCCTCCCGCCGCCTCGTCATCGAACGTCGCGTGGAGGAGATCAGCCGGCTGCTCTCCATCGAGCCGCTGCTCGCGCGCCGTCCCCCAACTCTCAGCGGGGGCGAGCAGCAGCGGGTGGCCCTGGCGCGGGCGCTGGTGATCGAGCCGCGACTGTTGCTGTTGGATGAGCCGCTCAGCGCTCTCGACCCGCAGACCCGCGAGGGATTGCAGCGGGAACTGGCCCGCCTCCACCGCGAGCTGGGCACCACCACCCTCCATGTCACCCATGATTTCGAGGAGGCAGCGGCGTTGGGCGACCGCATTGCCGTGGTGAATGCGGGTCGGGTCGTGCAGGTGGGAACCCCGGAGGAGATCTTCAGGAAGCCGGCCTCCGAGTTCGTGGCCCGTTTTGTCGGGGCGAGGAATATTTTCCAGGGGGAGCTGCGCCCCGGCGAGGGCGGTTATGGCTGGTTGTCTTTTGCCGACATGCAGCTGGCCGTCGTGACCGATCTTGTGGGGCAGGTCCAGGTGGTTATCAGACCGGAGGACCTCATCCTCTCCCGCGAGCCCCGCCGTTCCGACGTCTGCATCTCTCGCCGGGGCCGGGTCGTGGAGCTCGTGGATAAGGGGACGCTGGTCTACGTCACCGTGGGCCTTCCTTTCGAAGGCGCGCCGGCCCCGTCGTGCGACTTCGTCGGCGTGATCACCCATCGTTCCCTGGAGGAGCTGGAACTGCGAGAAGGCGCAGACGTCTACCTTGCCTTCAAAGCCTCTGCCGTGCACCTCATTCCAAAATCAGCGAATCAGCGAGTCAGCGAACCTGAAAAATCACTTACCTGGCAAAGGTGACGTAAACTTCAGGTTGCACTCAGGCCACCGCCTCGAAATGAATTTCAGGCCTGCTACGTTCTCACAACGCGCTTCAGCGCGGTTGGCTCGTGTCAGGCCGGGGATTCCATCCCCAGCCAAACGGCTCACTACTTACGACTCACAACTCACATTGTTTTCTCCTGACGTATCCCTCCGCCGGTAAGCTGCCTTTTGACCCTGAAGATGGTGAAGTTCCATCTTGACAACGCCTCTTTTTGAGGTTATACTCCTGGAAACTTTCGGAAGTTTTTATATTCCGGGCGAGCGGGGACCTGGCCGAGGCAGGAGCAAAGTCCGCAATCGGGGACGCCATCTCTGGCCGGACGCGGGCGTGACATAGCAGTCCCGGAATTCATTCCGGAGCAGCGTTGATCCGTCATTTGTTCTTTATCATGCGCTCTTTTCGTTGGTCATGGAAAGCATCGAGGGGCGGTGTTTGATGATTTCTAGAGCAAAACAACAACAAAGGAGGCGATCATGAAACCGGAACAACTATTTCACATGCTGGCAGTCAGTGGGCAGACGGAGAGAGTCAGCGCCTGGCTCAGCAAAGCATTGCAGCACCCGTCGTTCCGCCATCGGCTGCTCCGTTACCTGGACAAACGCCTCAGCCAGCCGCCGACGAGCGGGGATGGGGACGGGAAGGTTCTCCCGCCGGGCGTCTACCGCGACCGGGCGGACATCAGCCGGGCGCTGTTTTACTCCATCAATCGCGTCATCGAGCGCGGTTTGATCTCTGAGCAGGTGCTGAGCAACATGCTGCGCAGCCTGATGAATGCCTTTATGCGGGTGGAGCACAAGGCGATCCACAGCCGTTTCATTGCCGAGCACGAGGGGCGTACTCCTCCCGCTTTTCTGCTCATCTCGCCGGGCAAGCTGTGCAATCTGCAGTGCGCCGGGTGTTACGCCAGTTCTGGTCGCAACGCCGAGAAGCTCGAGTGGGAGGTCTTCGACCGGCTGATCGCGGAGTCGCAGGAACTCTGGGGTGCGGGCTTTGTCGTCATCTCTGGCGGGGAGCCGTTGGCCTATCGTTCGGAGGGCAAGGGCATCCTGGACATCGCCGCCAGGCATCGAGACGCTCTGTTCCTGATGTACACGAACGGCACGCTGATTGACAAAAACGTCGCGGCCCGCCTGGCCGAGACCGCCAACCTCACCCCGGCCATCTCGGTGGAAGGCTTCGAGGAGAAGACCGACGCCCGACGCGGCAAGGGCACTTTCCAGCGGGTCCTGACCGCGATGGCCAATCTGCGGGAGGCCGGCGTCCCCTTTGGCATCTCCCTCACCGCCACCCGCGAGAACTGCGAGGAGATCCTCTCCGACGAGTTCCTGGACTTTTTCTTCAAGGAGCAGGGGGCGCTCTACGGGTGGATCTTCCAGTACATGCCCATCGGGCGAGGCTTTACGTTGAATTTGCTCCCGACTCCCGAACAGCGGAGATGGATGTGGCAGCGCACCTGGCAGGTGATCCGCGACAAGGGGTACTTCTTGCCCGACTTCTGGAACCTGGGCACTTGCTCCAACGGCTGCATTGCAGCCGGGCGAGGAGGTGGCTTCCTGTACATTGACTGGAACGGCAAGGTGATGCCCTGTGTCTTCAATCCCTATTCTCCGGTCAATATCCACGACGTCTATCGCGAAGGGCAGACATTGGCTGATGTGTTGGAAGAGCCGTTTTTCCAGCACATTCGTGAGTGGCAGGACGCCTACGGCTACGCGGCCATGCGGCCAGAGGATCACCGCAACTGGCTCATGCCCTGCCCCATCCGCGATCACCACGCCGACTTCCGCCACATCCTGCAGCTGACCGAGCCGGATCCCGAAGACGAGGCCGCCTTGCAGGCGATGCTCGACCCGGACTACCGCGACGGCCTCATCGCCTACGATCGGGCGGTCGCAGAGCTGCTGGATCCCATTTGGGAACGCTTTTATGTGCGCGGTGACGGACACGAGGAGCGGGAGAGACAGCGGGTTGTTGATCTTGCCGCGCAGTGAGGAGCAGGGCCATGACGTTATCCTACAGGCAACGCGAATTTCTCGGCCGGCTGCTCGACCTCTATCACGAGTCGAAGCATGCAGTGCATTACACGGATCTGGCTCAGTCGCTGGGCGTCAAACCGGTCACGGCCTACGAAATGTTACGCCTGTTGGAAGAGAAAGGGCTGGCGCAATCTGAATTGGCGCGTCCCTCAGGGCAACGCAGTCGTTCCATCGTGCTTTTTTCCCCCACGCAGAAGGCGATGGCCTTGCTGGCCCGCTGGGGCGGCGATAGGCTTGACGAGCACGAATGGGAACGGGCGAAAGCCGACATCCTGGAGGCCCTGGAGCAGGGAAAATCCACCGACTATCAGGACCTGTTGAACGAGCTGCTGCAGCGCCTCCCGGAGCGCAAATCCCCGCAGCTCTTCGCCGCCGACATGGTCACGGCCATTATCCTGCTCCTCCACGAACTGCGGCAGACGGTGCCTCTTCTGGACATCGTCGTGGATCTGCATCAGTTCGACTCGCCGACCTGGGAATGGCTCTACTCGCTGGCCGGTCTCGGATTGGCTCTTTCGCTGGCTGGGAAAGTTGCCTCCTGGAACGCGGCGGCGCTCTCTACCTATTCCCAGCGGCTCTACCAGCATCTGGAAGACTTGAGGAGCGGGGATAAACGGCGCCTCTCTGATTTTGCCCATGAGGTGTTGGAGGTCGTCGGCTCCTGAGGGGCAGGGACGCTCATCCTCACGTGGCCGGAGCTGTAATTTTTCCTGGATATAAAAAGAAAGAAATGGAAGCGGATACAACGTTACAAACGACAGCACCCTCTAAGATCGGTGTCGCTCTCAGCGGCGGCGGTGCGCGCGGCCTGGCTCACATCGGCGTGCTGAAAGTGCTGGAGCAGGCCGGCGTGCCGATAGATTGCCTGGCCGGCACCAGCATGGGCGGCTTCATCGCCGCGGCCTACGCGGCCGGAATGAGCCCTGGGGCCATGGAACAGGAAGCCCTCCGCATCACCAAGCCGCGCAATCTCATGGCGCTGGCCGACCCGATTCTGCCCCGCGGCGGGCTGCTCGAGGGCGAAAAAGTGCGCGAATACCTGAGCGATCTGTTGGGCGACCGCACTTTCGATCAGTTGCGCCTTCCGCTGACGCTGGTCGCTGTGGATTTGAACAGCGGCGAGCCGGTGCACCTGAACGAGGGTCGGGTGGCGGACGCGGTGCGGGCTACCATTGCCCTGCCTGGCCTTTTCACGCCGGTGGAACGGGGCGAGTACCTGCTTGTGGATGGCGGCCTCCTGGACAATCTGCCTGCCGATGTCGTGCGCAGCATGGGCGCCGACCTGGTCATCGCCGTGGACGTCGCCTTTGGCAAAGAGGAAATCCATTCGCTGTCCGAATCGCTGCAAGAGCGCCGTTACATCCCCAACGGCCTGGCGGAGACGATCGAAGTCCTGTACCGTTCGTTGATGGTGATGATGATGGACAGCAACCGCCGGCGGGTGGAGGAGGCCGGCCCGGAGCTGATCATTCGGCCCCTCCTTCCCCCAGAGGTGACGACGCTTGCCGGCTTTGGCCGCGCTGCCGAGATCATCGCCGCTGGCGAGGAGGCCGCCCGCCAGGCGTTACCCCAAATCTTGGACGCCTTTAGCGGGCAGAATTGGTAGGCCAGATCAAGATGACTTCCTGCATTTGTTGTGGCTGATCTTTGCAAGATCAAGGGAGACCTGAATGTGATGGATGGTTCCGACTCCACGACAGCGAATAACGTGGCGGCTTCCGCGGCGCCTTCCTTTGCGGCGAACGTGCACCTGCGCCGCCTCGTCACGTCGTTTCTCCTGACGCCGGCCGCTGCTTATGCCATCTACTTCGCTTCCATGTCCGTGGTAGAACAGAAGACGCAATCGAGCGAGCTGATGGGGTTCATGATTCTCTCTTCCACGCTGCCCGGTTTCCTGTTTGCCATGCTGGCCGGCGTGGTCGTGGATCGCCATAATCGGGTGCGGATCCTGGTGTTCAGCAACCTGCTGCGGCTGTTGGTGGCCATCGGTTTCGCGGCAGCGACGCGCAGGGCCAGCAGTCTGCCGCTGCTCCTGGGCGCCATTTACGCGAGCAACTTCTGCCTCTCGGCTCTGCTGCAATTCAGCGCGGCGGCGGAAGACGCTTTGATTCCCAACGTCGTGGCCTCGCAGCAAATCCTGGGAGCTAACTCGATTACCCAGATTGTGAGGCTGGCAGGACAGGGGTTGGGAGCGGCCCTGCTGGCCCCGGTGTTGTTGCATCTGAGCGGCGCGTCGCTCGTGGGCGTCGTCGCTATACCCCTCCTGGCGCTTTCTACGTGGGTCTGTTCCCGGCTTCCCCGGCAGCTGGGCGATAACGGTGCACCGTCGGCGGCGACATGGGCCTCGGTGTGGAATGACTTGCGGGTCGGATGGCAGTTCATTGCCCATCACCCCGCCGTGCGACGGGCGATTATTTACCTGGCCCTGGTCACCGTCTTCGTACTGGTGATTTTGACGCTCGCCCCGGGCATGGCCGCCCGCGTCTGGGAGATTTCCACGGCGTACATTTCCTATCTGGCGGTGCCCGGCGGCGTGGGCTTTGGAGTGGCCAGCTGGCTGCTCGGCCGGCACGGACATAAGATGGAGGAAGAGACCTGGATCGTCTGCGGGTTTCTGGCCCTTGGCGGAGGGGTCGCCCTGCTGCCGGCGCTGCGCGGCCTGCGCGGCCTGTATCTCTTGCTGTTCGTGGCGCTTTCGCTCATGATCGGAGCCGGCCTGGCTCTCATTTTCGTGCCAGCTCGCGCCGTGTTACAAAAGCAATCGCCGGGCGACGTGCGCGGGCGTGTGATTGCGACACAGCTGTTCATGAACAATGTGGTGTCCACTTTGCCCCTGCCGGTGATCGGGGGCCTGGCGGACAAGGTGGGCTTCGGCCCGGTGATAGTTTGCCTGGCCTTGCTCTCTTTGGGGGTGGGGGCGACAGGCTTATGGCACACTCGCCAGGAGCGCCGGGGGCTGCCCTCCCAGAATGAAAATAACGTGAAAACGTGAGAACGTGTGAACGTGGTCGCCTGGGCACGGGTTTTATTTTCTGAAGATCACTTACGGATTACGTATTTTCTTTTCCGAGACGCCATGTGCTGGCGCACACTATCCAGGGATGAAAATGGTGGCCTGAGCGCAGCCTGAAGTTTGCGTTACATTTGCCACGCAAGTGATTTTTCTCGCTTTCTCGCTTTTTCGCTGATTCGCTGACTGCTGACTCGCTGATCTCTATTTTCGAAGGAGACGCCATGTGCTGGCGCACACCATCCAAGGATGATCGCGTCAAGAAGCCCGTAATGATGGGAAAGGAGGCTTCCTGGAAAATCATTGAGGTTAGCCAGTGGGTGCAAAGCCCA
>JAGPHL010000082.1 GCA_018055515.1 Anaerolineae bacterium | reverse complement strand
CCACTCTGGCACCTCTCCAATGCGGCCATTATACCATGAAGATCGGATGTCGCAACACGCGCGAGCGCACGCAGGTTTGACTTTGCGTTCCCTGTGGTATAATTTTGCCAGCCTGAAGCAAGGGCCATCCTATCAATGAGCAATGACAAGAGATGACTGTGACCGCTACACCGCGTAACCGGATGGAAGTCAACCGCAAGGAGCTCACGCGGTTTCTGAAATTTGCCGTCGTCGGCGCCATCGGCGCCGTGGTGGATTTTGGCATCCTCTATCTGCTGCACCGCGTCGTCGGCCTGCCCATCGTGCCCGCCAACACGATCTCGTTCACCTGCGCCGTCATCAGCAACTTCACCTGGAACCGCTATTGGACATATCCCGATTCCCGCTCGAAGCCGCTCAAGACCCAACTCGTGCAGTTCTTCATCGTCAACATTCTGGGATGGGCGATCAACACCGGCATCCTCACCCTGCTCAAGGATCCGCTGACCGGGCTGACCGCCGGCTTCTTCCCCACGCTCACGGCGAACACCGCCTATACCATCGGCTACAACGGCGCCAAGGTGATCGCTACCGGCGTCGTCATGTTCTGGAATTTCTTCATCAACCGCCTTTGGACTTACAACGACGTCAAATAGCGGCGGACTTACGCCAGGCTTTCAAGTCCAACCCGCGTCCTCACCATCCCTTGCGATGAGACAGGTGATCCGCTATGCGCATTGCCATTGATGACACCTCAGCCATCCGTCAGGGCGCCGGCATCGGGCGTTATGCACGCGAGCTGGTAGACGCCATCCTCGCGAAGCCGTCGCCCCACGAGTTCGTATTGCTGGCCGCCGCGGCCGGCGTGCGGGAGCGCTGGGAACAGGAACAGACCCGCCTGCGAGCCCTGGCCGCCGCCCCCGAACGCCTGGATTTCCGCACCCTGCCCCTCACCGACGATTGGGCAGCACGGCTGTGGCAACGCCTGCGCCTGCCCCTCCCCGCTGAGATGGTCACCGGAAACGTGGCGTGCTTCTATTCGCCGGATTTCGTGCTCCCGCCGCTGCGTCGCCGGACGATTGCCCTGCTCACGGTCCACGATCTGTCTTTCCTGCGACATCCCGAAACCTTCACCCCCGCGCTCCAACAATACTTGCAACGCGCCGTGCCGCGCAGCGTCGCCCGCGCCGATTTCGTCCTGGCCGACTCCTGCGCCACGCGGGAAGATCTCATCGAATTGCTGCACGTCCCCGCCGAGCGGATCACGGTGCTCTACAGCGGCCTATCGGCGGGCTTCACGGCGACCCCCGAGCCAGAGGAACGCGCGCGCCTGCAGGCCCGCTACGGCGTCGGCGCCCGCCCCTACCTCCTCACCGTCGGCACCGTTCAACCGCGCAAAAACTACGTCCGCCTGATGGAAGCCTGCGACCCCCTCATCGCCCGAGGAGACATGCAGCTGGTCATCGTGGGCCAACCGGCCTGGCTTTCCGAGCCAATTCTGGAGGCGGCTGCCCAACGGCCCTACACGCGCCTCCTCGGCTTCGTCGCCGATGAGGATCTGCCGGCGCTCTACCGCCAGGCGACGGCCTTCGCCTTCCCCAGCCTCTACGAGGGCTTCGGCATCCCGATCCTGGAGGCGATGGCGTGCGGCACCCCCGTCGTCGGCTCCACCGTCTCCAGCGTGCCCGAAGTCATCGGCGACGCCGGCCTGCTGGTGGACCCGCTGGACATTCCCGGTTGGAGGGCGGCCCTCCAACGGCTGTGCGACGACAGCGCCCTGCGCGATGAGCTGCGGGCGCGGGGCCTGAGGCGGGCCATGGAATTCTCCTGGGAGCGCGCCGCGACGCAATGGCAGACGCTGATCTCCCAGATTGCGACATCCCAGCCTTGAGGGAGGCACCCTTGCGTATCGCCATCCTGACCGGTGAATATCCCCCGCTCGAAGGCGGCGTCGGCGATTTCACGCGCGCCCTGGCGCTGGAACTACAGCGGCAGGGCCACGAGCTGCACATCCTCACTGGACAGCACGGCGCTCCCGCCGTCGCCGACGAGGACGGCGTGCACGTTCACCGGTGCATCACCGGCTGGGGCATCGCCTGCCACAACCAGATCGTGCGTCAGGTCGCCGCGATCCGGCCGGACGTGCTGAACATTCAATATCAACCGGCCATTTACGAGATGAAGGGCGCCATTCATCTCCTGCCGCGCTGGCAAAAGCGGAACATTCAGGCGCCCATCGTGACTACCTTCCATGATCTGCGCGTGCCGTATTTGTTTCCCAAGGCGGGACAGTTGCGGGAATGGTCAGTGGAGCAGCTGGCCATCAACAGCCAGGGTGTGATCCTCACGAATGACGAGGATTACGTGCAGCTGACCCACATGTTGGGCAACGAAAGCCCCGCCCCGAAAGTCCGGTTGATCCCCATCGGCAGCAACATCGCGCCCGCTCCACCGCCGGGCTACGAACCGGCGGCCTGGCGCGCCGACCAGAAGTTCAGTCCCGAGGATTACCTCATCGGATTCTTTGGATTCCTCAACCGCAGCAAGGGGGTGGAAACGCTTCTTGAGGCAACGGCGGCGCTGGTGCAGGAAGGGATACCGGCGCAGCTGCTGTTCATCGGCGGGCGCACTGGCTCCAGCGACCCCACCAACCGCGCGTACGCCGCCGAGATTGACGCCCGCATCGAGGCCTTGGGGCTGAGCGCGCGCGTGCGTCGCACCGGTTTTGCCACCCCGCCAGAAGTCTCAGCGGCCCTGCTCGCCTGTGATGTCTGCGCCCTTCCCTACCGCGATGGCGTCAGCCTGCGGCGCGGGACGTTACATGCAGCCCTGGCCCACGGCAAGGCCATCGTCACCACCGAGCCGCAGGTTCCCTCCAGGCAATTGCGCAACGGCGAGAACCTGCTCATGGTGCCCCCTGAGGCGACGCCGGAATTTGCGGAGGCGTTGCGCCGCCTGTGGCGCGAGCCCGACTTGCGCGCACGCTTGGGACAACAGGCCGCGCGGCTCGCTGCCGGGTTCAGCTGGAACCGGATCGCCGCGCACACCGCCGAGTTCTTCCGGCAACTCTGCCGCCAGCCAGAGCCGTCGGCGTCATAACCGCATTTTTGGCAGCCCCTGCAAACGGCAAAAGCACACGGCGGCGTTGAAAAACGCCGCCGTGTGTCGCATCTATGGACCAGCCAGGCTTACACTTTCTGCCGGGAAAGGAAGAACAACACGCCCACCGCCACCGCCAGCAAGGCGACGATGATGCCGCTGATCTGCACGATCTTCATCAACGGCGAGGTCGTCTGAGGCGCGCTTTCTGGGGTTGGAGTCACCGTTGACTCGGGCGCAGCCGGTTCCGATCCTCCTTCTGAATGCTCCGCCGGCGCCCACACGCAACCCAACTCCAGGGCATAGGTCTGACCAGCAGCCAGGGCGACCCCCCACTCTACCGGGCCCGTCGCCACGTAGCCCGCCGGCGGCGTGTAACGCAGGACGTAATTCCCCGGCTGAAGGCCCTGGAAGCAATAGGGTTCACCGAGGCCGTCGGTGGTGTACGACCCCGCAGGTCCGCTCATGCTCACCAGGGAAATGCCCGCGCCGGGGACCAGTCCCTCCGTGTTCACCTGGCGGATCATATCGCTGTTGGCGTCATTGTAGACCAACACGCACAGCGCGGCCTTGTCCGAGAGAGGCGTCGGCGCTACCGTAGCTACGGGCATGGAAACCGTCGGCGTCGTGATGGGCGTCGTCGGATTGGGTGTGGGAGTAAGCGTCGGCAAGGCCAACGGCTTCCCGGAAATGACCAGCTCCTGCCCCACAATGATCAAATCGTTCGGACCCAGCGTCCCGGCGTTCAGGCGGCGCAGTTCATCCAGTGCCACCCCATACTGAAGCGCAATCCCCAACAGCGTGTCGCCGGATTGGACGATATGCACGACAGAGCCATCAGGGCGGGGGGTGGGGGTAGCCGCAGGTGCAACAGGCGCTGCAGCAGTAGGCTGTGGGGCGGCCGGCGGCGCCGGCGTTGGCTGAATTTCCCCCTGCCCGATGGCAACCAGCGAGGCGTCATCAATGTACACATCATTGGAAATGCGAGGCCAGGGTTCAGGCCAATCGGCGCGGGAATAGGTGAACACCGTGACCGTGCTGGCCTGCGCCGTAGCCTCGACGGTGAACAAGGTCCACACATCGTAGGCGTCAATTTCGGGGCTCCAAACGACCGTCGGCGCCCAGGGATTGGTGCCGCCGGTGGGATCAATGCCGACTTTGGTATGCATCGGCGCCGGGCGATTGGACAGCGGTGCGGTCGGGCAATTGTTCCACTCGCCTTCAGGCAGACACGACCAGGTCTGCATGTAGACCTGGAAGCGCAACAATGTGCCGGGTTGGATGCCACTCACCTGTTGATACAGTCCGGCCTCGTGCTGACGGTTCCAACTGAAATACTTTTGCGCGAGGAAACCGCCGTGCACGCGATTGGAGAATTCAGCCGTGCTGATCCCCCGAAATTCCGGGCGTCCCCACCCACAGTTCTTGTCCTTCGGGCTGCAGTAGTCGGGCACTTTCGCATAAGCGGGGCGATCGTCCACATAGAAAGCGCGCCAGCCAGGGGCAATCTGCACTTCACCGATGCCATCCTGGAACGGCCAGGCGCCGCCGGTGTTCATCTCGAAGTCGCCATTAGTCAGCAAATTGGGGCCCGGCGCTTGCGCCTGCACGGAAGTGCTCTTCATCCCAAACCCCAACAGGGTCGCCAGAATACCAAGCACTACAACCAACGACACCATCCTGCGCGACATAACCTCATCTCCTCTAAAAATACGTAATGCGTCATACGTAAGTGATCTTCTCAAAAAATAGAACTCGTGCTCACGTGCTCACATGCCCACGTTGAAATCGGCAAATCATTTGAAAACCCACCGCTGATTCCTCTCAGCGGCTACAAGTCTGCTCGTGGGAAACAGCAGTGGGGATTGTAACACAAGGGGTGAATGCGTCAATCCTGCCTCGCCTTCACGAAAGATTTGCGCTTCTGCTCGCTTCTGGTATGATCAAGCCGAATGTGCACAGCAATGGTCCGCAAGCCCACAGGTATCATACTGCTGGCAACTGCAGCAGTCGCCATCGCATTGACGCTGCTCCTCTACTATCCAGCCCTGCAGCTGCCGCTCTGGGCCGACGATCTCCTGCAGGTACCATGGGTCGAAGCCACACGCTTTTCGGAGCTCTGGCGCACCGTCGGTCCCTACGGGGATTACCGGCCTTTGCACTTCAGCCTGTGGCGCGGCTTGCTGGTGCTTTCGGGCCGTCTCGAGCCGTGGATGTTGCATTTGCTCAATCTCGTCGGTCACGCGCTGAGTAGCGGCCTGGTCGGGCTTCTGGCCGCCCGCTATTCCCGGCGCCCCTGGGAAGCGGCGCTTCTCGGCGCAGGCTTCTTTGCCCTGTTCCCCTTCGCTTACGACACCGTCCTGTGGGCCAGCTCCTTTTCCTATCCCCTGACCCTCATCCTCGCGCTGGCAGCGCTGCTGCTGTACTCGCAGGCCCGTTCCAGTGGAAAGGTCGGCCTGCACATCGTGGGGTTGCTGCTCACAGCGCTGGCGGGTTTCGCCTACGAGGGTGGCGTGATGGTGGGGGCCAGCGTGATCTGGGCCGAGATCTGCCTGCATCGCCGCCCCTTTTCGCGCTGGGGCCTGGCCTATCTGGCCGCCTCGCTCCTCCCCTTCGCCGTCATCACGGCCATTTCACCCGCGATGCCCACAGAATTCCTCACCGGGTTGCACCCCAGCTACAATCTCGTCATCGCGCTGCAATGCCTGGTGTTCCCCCTCGCGCCGCTGGCTGAACCGCTCGCCCGCCTGAGCGGCCTCAGCGACATCACGACGCTGGTCATCCTCGGCGCGAGCGCGCTGATAGGCGCGGGAATCTGGCTGTACCGGCGGCAGGCCTATCGCAGCGCCCTCTTCGGCCTGGGCTGGGCGGCGCTGTGGAGCATCATTCCGCTCGCCACCCAGGCTTTCAACTGGTATCGGGACCCGCCGCGCGTCTTCTACCTCAGCGCCGCCGGGATCGCCCTCCTGTGGGCGACCCTCGTGGAGCAGCTGCCGCCTCAGCGTTGGGGGACGCGAGCGCGCGCCCTGGCGCAGGTCGCGCTCAGCCTGCTCCTCCTCGCGCCGGGAGCAATCTTCGTCCAGCAAGAAGTAGCGCTGCACCAGCGCGTCGGCGAGCTGCTGTGGTCCGCAGCGAGCCAGGCAGAAGCGCATCCTGGCACGCTGCTCATCAACCTGCCCGGCCGCATCACCTTCGCCGGGCGACGCTATCCCCTGGGACATGAAGGCGCCATCCCGCTGCCGCCCCCCACCGATGGGGAATTATGGCTCGCCGTCCACGGCAAGGGAACGCTCCAGGCGACAGCGCGGGCCATGGGCGCCATTTTGCCGCCGACGCCCTATCTCCTGGAGCTGGCAGACGCCGCGGTAGATGGCGCGAGCTTGCGCGCCGCGACGCAGATCGTGCAAGTGCGCTATCAGCCCGACACGTTGAGCCTCGCGCCCCTGGGCCGGGTCATCCCGGAGCAAACGCCGCCGGCTCACGTCGCCGGGACCTTCATCAGCCCGACGGGCGACCGGCTCATATTGCGCCAGGCCGCTTGCCGCCAGACGCCGCCGGCAGAAATCACGGTCGAACTCGAATGGCAGGCCCTCTCCAGGATGCCGGGCGCGCCCACGGTTTTCATGCACTGGTGGGACGCCCAGGGGACGCTCCTGACCCAGGCGGACGGGGATCCGCTGGGAGGACTGTATCCGCTCGCCCAATGGGAGCCGGGGGAAGTCGTGCAGGAGACACGGCTAATCGAGACCGCCGTCCTGACGGGAACGGTGACGCTGGGCATTTGGGATCCGGAAAGCGGGACGCGCTGGCAGGCGACCGCGGCAGACGGGCGGCCGCTGGCGGACGGCAGTTTTGCCCTGCCGCCCTGTACGCCGCCGTGAGATCGAGGCGAGATGAAACGGCGGCTGATTTCCACAGAACTTGCACCCCTGCTGGCCCTCGCGGGCGTCGTGCTGCTGTTCTTCTGGCCCGTGTGGATTGCGGGATACACCTTCCCACAGGGGGGCGGCGATTTATGGGGCCAGCTCTACCCCGTGTGGACCTACGTCGCCGAATGGCTGCGGCGCGGGATCTTCCCGCTGTGGAGCACGCGCATGATGGCCGGCGATCCCATCATCGCCGAGGCGCAATACGGCCTGCTCAACCCGTTCAACTGGCCGCTGTTCCTGTTCTCGCCGATCCCTGAATGGCTGGTGCTGATGCGCGCCATGTTTCCGCTCTGGTGGGCGGGCGCCGGCCTGTATCTCTACCTGCGGTACAGCCGGTTATGGCGCCTCCGTCGCAGCGCCGCGCTGACGGGCGCTATCGCCTACATGCTGTGCGATTCCTTCATTATCCACCTGGGACATCCGCAATTCAACGATGCGATGGCCTGGCTGCCCTGGGCTTTCTGGGCGGTCGAAGGGGCTGCACGGCGCAGGCGTGCGCTCCCGCTGGCAGCGGGGGCATTGGCACTCATCATCCTCTCCGGACACGGCCAGGCGTCGCTGTACAGCGCGCTGGCGGTAGGGATCTACGCCCTTTGGCAGCTGCCCGCGCGCGACCTGCGCGTCGCCATGAAACGCGGCGGACGGTTGCTCCTGGCCGGCCTCCTCGCCGCGCTGCTGGTGATGCCGATGCTGTTGCCCGGCCTGGAGCGATTGCCCTACACGGTACGCGGTCAGACGCCCGAGGAAGCTCGCAGCGGCGCGCAGTTGATGCTCAGTGGGCTGATTGATTTCGTCACGCCCTTGTATCACGGACGGGGCGTGCGTGGCTCGTGGCTGGGCTGGGCCCGCATGGAGACGGGCTACATGGGGCTGACGGGGCTGCTGCTGGCCGGGCTGGGGCTGGTGACCGGCTTCAAACAGCGCCGCACCTGGTTCACGCTGCTGCTGGGCGGTCTGGCCTACGCCTACGCGCGCGGCTACGACGGCCCGCTCTACCCCCACCTGGCGCACCTGCCCCTCTTCTCCGAATCGTGGCGCACGGTGCGCGCCGTCTTCGTCCTCTCGCTGGCGCTGGCCCTCGCTGCTGCGCTGGGGATGCAGGCCCTCGACAGGTCCCATCGCCGCGCCCTGCGATACGGCGCCGTCATCTGCGGTTTGCTCGGCGCGGGCCTCTGGCTCGGCGCGCCGGGATGGCTGGAGGCGGTCCCCGGCGGCGCGCCGCGAGCACAGGCGCTCACCGGCTTGCGCCTCGCCGCGACGCTGTGCGCCGGCAGCGCGCTCTGGCTGCTGCTGGGCAGCTGGCGGCCGACGCTGGGTCGCGCCGGGCTATTGCTGCTGCTGACCGCGGAGCTGGTCGCGCTGGGAGCCCTCGTCGAGACCGAAGCGCGCGCCGTCACGCCCGAACCCTACGCCGACGCCCTCGCGTTCCTGCGCAGCGATGCGGGCTGGTTCCGGGTAGACATTGACGCTGCGGCGCGCGGGTTGTGGTCGCCGGCAGGATTGCAGGCCGACGGCTTCGACGTGCCCCAGAGCACCGGCAATCCCATGGATCTGCAAAGCGCGTTGCAGTTCTACTGGAGCATCCCGGATAAAGGCGCGCCTGCCTATCAGCTCTTTGGGGCCAAATACATCATCGTCCCCAAGGACGCGCAGCCGGGCGGCCCGGGAATCTGGCCCGTCTACACCGACAATCCCTGGGTGGACATTCATCTGAACACCCGCGCGCTCAATCGCGTCTGGATGGTGTACGCCACGCAAAATGTGGCCGACACGGGCGCCGCGATGCTGGCGACGCTCGACCCCGCGTTCGACCCCCAGCACACGGCGATCGTCGAGCAAGGACCCGCGCTGCAAGGGGACGGCGAATCCACGCTGGAGGTGCGGGCCTATGGCCCCAACCGCGCCGAGTTCATCGTCAAGACCAGCGCGCCGGGACTTTTCATCCTTTCGGACACGTACTATCCCGGCTGGGAAGCCTTCATAGATGGAGCGCCGGCGCCGCTCATCCGCACCGACGCCATCTTCCGCGGGGTGCTGGTGCCCGCAGGGGAACATCATTTGACGCTGCGCTATCGGCCGGCGGCATTCAGAGTGGGCCTGGGCCTGGCAGGCGCCGCCGTCGTGCTGCTGATCGGGCTGCAGCTGCGCTTGAAACAAGAGCGGGCTTCTCTCAACCCCGCCAACAGCCCATCTCCATGAAACCCTCACGCGCTGCCATTTCTCGCTGGCTGCTGCCGGTCGCATTGATCATCCTGGCAGCCATGCTGCGCCTCCCCACCCTCGATAAACAATCCTTCTGGGTGGATGAAAGCTACGCGGTGTGGTTCATTGACCGTCCGTTCAATGAGGCCCTGCGGCTCATTATCACGCCTGAAAACAACGGCCCGCTGTATTTTCTGTTGTTGTGGGGCTGGCATCGCCTGGCCGGCCCCTCAGATTTTGCCGTGCGCTATCTTTCAGCGCTGTGCGGCGTGCTGAACATCGCCGTGCTCTGGCAGCTGGGGCGCACGTGGTTCAATCGGCGCGTGGGAAGCTGGGCCGCGCTGCTGATGGCCCTCTCCCCCTTTGCGATCTGGTACGCGCAAGAAGCGAAGATGTACGCCCTGCACATGCTGCTGGCGACGCTGGCGCTGCTGCTGCTCACCCGCGCCCTGCGCCGGATGCGCTGGCAGCACTGGCTGGCCTACGTCCTTTGTGTCAACCTCCTGGCCTACAGCCACTTCTTCGGCGCGTTCACCATTGCGGCGCAGGGGATGCTGGTCCTCATCACCACCTGGCGCGACTGGCGGCGGCTCGGCGCCTACGCGGGCGCGATGGCGCTTTCGGCGCTGCCGTATCTTCCCGTGCTGCGCTTTGTCTGGACGCTGCTGCCGACCTTCCAAATGCAGGATCCCAGCAAACGTTTCGTCCCGCTGCCTCAGATGCTGCGTGAGTTGTTGCTGGAGTTCAGCGTCCGCGCCTGGAGTTGGGAACACGAGGGGCTTTGGCTCTTCGGCCTGAGCGCGTTGCTCGTGGGGGGGATGCTCGCGGCATGGCGTCGCGGCTGGCGCGCGGGCGCCTGGATCACCGGCCTGCTAATTTTCCCCCTAATGCTCTTCTATCCGGTTTCCTTCAAAATCCCGGTCTTCACGCCCAAATACCTCAGCGCGATTTTCCCCATTTTCTTGTTGATCCTGGCGCTGGCCGTGGAGACCTTGCGTCGCCGGCAATCGCTGCTCGCGCTGGGGGCGGTAGCCGTCCTCCTGTTGGGGCAGACACAGGCCGAGCTCCGCGATCTGAACGACCCGGCATTTCAACGCACCGATTGGCGTTTCGTCGCGCAGTATCTCGAAGATCACGGCGCGCCCGACGATATTATCGTCATCTACACCGACTACATGGACCGCGTCCTCAGCCGATATTACCGGGGGCCGATCAAAATTTTCTCCTATCCGTATGATCCCAAAGCGCCGGAACCGCTCTACGAGCAACTGCAAGGCGAAGGGTTTGGCCGACTCTGGCTGGTGCTCCACCATGATCTCGTGTACGCGCCCGATCACCGACTCATCGAGGCGGCAAGCGAGCGCTTTCCCAAAATCACGGGGCAATATCCCACCCTTGGACAAATTCGGTTGCTCGGATTCGACATGAACTGGCGTCACACGCAGCTTCCGGCTGCCGCCGCGCCGGTAGATTTCACCTTCGAGAACGGGCTGCGCCTCGTGGGCTATCAGGTAGACGCGACGCGCCTGCCCGCGACGGAGGAGGTGAGCCATCCGCCCAGCAATTGGATTCATCTGACGACGTATTGGGCGCGCACGGCAGAGGCGACGCCCGATCCCCCGCGCCTGGACGGGCTGCTCACCGATGCGGGCGGTGGGGTGTGGGGCCGCGAGCTGGTGTACGCTCCCGCCGTCTTCGATTTCGATCCGCCCGCGCAATGGCCCGCCGACGCCATCATCGAGGCTCACCTGGACGTCAATCTCAATCCCGTGACGCCGCCGGGGATGTACCGTTTGGCGGTCGCTCTGGAAAACACGGCAGGCGAACGCATCCCCCTCGTCAGCGGGGAAGCTGAAGCGCTGCT
>JAGPHL010000300.1 GCA_018055515.1 Anaerolineae bacterium | reverse complement strand
AGGAGTTCCGTTCCATGATCGTCATCGGTTTGATGTCCGGCACGTCCGCCGACGGCATTGACGCCGCGGTCGTCCGCCTCGAGGGCGCACCGCCCGCATTGACCTGGGAGCTGCTCGCCCACGTCCAGACGCCGCATCCGCCGACGCTGCGCGAGGCCATTTTTGCCGGCTTCCGCCCGGAAACGGCCACCGTCGAGCACCTCTGCCGGCTCAATTTTGCATTGGGACGGGCCTTCGGCGCGGCGGCCCTGGAAGCGCTCGCCGCTGCCGGCCTGACGCCGCAGCAGGCCGATCTCATCGGCAGCCACGGGCAGACCGTGTGGCACATCCCCACCGGCCCGGAGGCCTCGACACTGCAGCTGGGCGAACCCGCCATCATCGCCGAGATGACGGGGCTGCCGGTCGTCAGCAACTTCCGCACCCGTGACATGGCCGCCGGCGGGCAGGGCGCCCCCCTCGTCGCCTACGTGGACGCCTTGCTGCTGAGCCATCCCACCCGCCATCGCGCCGTACAGAACCTCGGCGGCATCGCCAACGTCACCTACCTCCCGCCGCTGAACGTTCAGCCATCGGAAAACAGCGAGCAAACCCAAAACTTAGCATCTCCCTCGCTCCCCTGCCCCTCTACCCCCCTGCTCCCCTGCGCCTTCGACACCGGCCCCGGGAACATGCTCATAGACGATGCCGCCCGGCGTGCCACAGATGGGATGTGGACTTACGATCACGACGGCGTGCTCGCCGCTTCCGGGCGCGTCCATGCCGCCCTGCTTGCCGAGCTGCTCGCCGATCCCTACTTTCAGACGCCGCCCCCCAAGACCACCGGCCGCGAGCGCTTCGGCGCCCCATTCGGTGCACAGCTGTGGGCGCGAGCGCGGGAACAGGGAATACGCCCCGCCGACATCGTCGCCACCGTGACCGCCCTCACGGCCACGAGCATCGCCCGCGCCTACTGCGACTTCCTGCCGCATTTTCCCGACGAGGTCATCGTGAGCGGCGGCGGCGCCTCCAATCCCACCCTCCTCGCCCTGCTCCAGGAACAGCTCCTGCCGGCGAAGCTCCTCCGCTCCGACGAAGTAGGACTGCCGGCAGCCGCCAAGGAAGCCATCGCCTTCGCCATTCTCGCCTATGAGACCTGGCACGGGCGTCCCGGCAACCTGCCCGCCGCCACTGGCGCGCGCCGCCCTGTCGTCTTGGGAAACATCACCCCGTAACTCGCAACTCATAACGCTAAGGAACGTGCATGAACAATCAGCAGCCAGACCCCCCCACCCTCACCGAAGCGCGCAATCCGGCGACCGTGAATATTGACCTTGTCCCCACGCTGGAGATGGTGCGCATGATCAACGCTGAGGATCGGCGCATTCCGGAGGCTGTCGCGGAGGAATTGCCGCACATCGCCGCCGCGATTGACGCCATCGCGGAGCGCATGCAGGCGGGCGGACGGTTGATCTACATCGGCGCGGGGACGTCGGGACGGCTGGGGGTCCTCGATGCGTCGGAATGTCCTCCCACCTTCGGCACCCCGCCGGAACTCGTCGTCGCCCTCATCGCGGGCGGGACGCGGGCCATCACCACCGCCGTGGAAGGCGCCGAAGATGACGCCGCCGCCGGCGCTCAAGACATCGCCGCCCTGAACGTCGGCCCGCAAGATAGCGTCGTCGGCATCGCCGCGAGCGGCCGCACGCCCTACGTGCTCGGCGGCCTCGCCGAAGCGCGCCGTCGCGGGGCGCTGACCATCGGCCTGGCCTGCACTCACGCCGCTGAGCTCGAAGCGCTGGTGACAGTGGCCATCACCCCCATCGTCGGCCCGGAAGTCATCAGCGGCTCCACCCGCCTGAAAGCCGGCACGGCCCAGAAAATGGTGCTCAACATGCTCTCCACCGGGGTCATGATCCGCCTGGGCAAGACCTTCAGCAATCTCATGGTGGATGTGCAACCCACCAACGCCAAACTCCGCGAACGCGCCTGGCGCATCGTCCGCGAAGCCTGCGCCTCGATGGGCCAGGAGCTCAGCGCTGAGGCGACCTGGACGCTCCTCGATCGCTGCAATGGCGAGGTCAAAACCGCCATCGTCGTCGGCCTCACCGGCGTGTCCCCCGACGAGGCTCGCGCCCGCTTGCGGGAAGCCCGCGGCAGCGTGCGGCGCGCGCTCACGCAGGAAAAGGCCGCGCCGTGAGTCCACCGCCAGCCCCTCCCCCGTTCCCCGTGCTCCTCGGCGTAGATGGCGGCGGGAGCAAGACCCTGGCCCTGGCGGCGGACCTGCAAGGTCACGTACTGGGACGCGGTCTTGCCGGACCCTCCAACTATCACGCCGTCGGGTTGGAGGCGGCGACGGCGGCGCTGGAGACTGCCATCGCCGCTGCGCTGGAAGCGACGCAGCTTCCGCCCACAGCCGTCTCCATCGCAGCGCTCTGCCTGGGACTGGCCGGCATGGGTCGCCCCGAAGACCGCGCCGTGATGCAGACCTGGGCCGCGGAGCGCTTCCCCGGCGCGACGGTCGCCGTCGTCACCGATGCGCAGCTGGTGCTGGCGGC
>JAGPHL010000299.1 GCA_018055515.1 Anaerolineae bacterium | reverse complement strand
CGAGGAGCAAAAAGCGGGGGATGGTCAACCACATGTCGGTGATGCTCATCAGCAGGCTGTCCACCCAGCCGCCGAAGAAGGCGCTGGCGGCGCCGACGGTCACCGCGACGAGCGTGGTCAGAATCCCGGCCAGGAAGGCCACGATCAGGACGTCGCGCCCGCCGTGGATGACCATCTTCCACATCTCGCGCCCCTGAAAGTCGGTGCCCAGGGGGTGGGCTGCCGAAGGCGGCTGATAGATTTGTTCCACGTGGGCCTGCGTCTCCGGCGGCACGATCAGCGGTCCCACCAGGGACATGAACGTTATCAGGACGAAAATGATCAACCCCAAAAGGCCGATTCTGTTGCGCGCCAGGAGTTTGAGGGTGCGGAGCACCTCGTTGGGGCGTTTCTGCGGCGCCGGCGCCGTTTCTGTCTTACTCACTTATTCACCTCCACCGGTGACGCGAATGCGCGGATCGAGCCAGCCATACAGCAGATCCGCCAGCGCCGTGGAGAGAATCACCGTGATGGTCGTGACGAGGAGGATCCCTTGCATGACGGGATAATCGCGTTTGGCGATGGCCTGGTTCAGCAGCAGGCCGATGCCCTGGTAGACGAAGATGGACTCGATCAGAATCGAGCCGCCGACGGCAAAGCCCAGGGAGATGGCCAGCCCGGTGATCAACGGCAGGCTGGCGTTACGGCCCACATACGCCGTGATGATGCGCAGATCGGGCAGACCGCGCGCGCGGGCCACGGTCACATAATCCTCGCCCAGGGTGCTGATGGTGCTGCTGCGCATGGACAACATCCAGCCGCCCAGGGTGGAGAAGACATACACCGCGCCGGGGACGGCGTAATGCTTGAACAGATCCACGATGAAGGCCGTGGTGAAGCCCGGCTTGATGCCCGGCGAGAGGGACCCGCGCATGTAGTTCAACGGCACTACCTTCCAGGTCACGCCGAGCAACAGCACCAGAACAATGGCGGTGAGCGTGTTGGGGATGGATTCGATCGCAGCGCTGAAGTTGGTGAGCACATGATCAATGAACGAGTTGCGCCAATAGGCCGCCAGCGTCCCCAGGAACATGCCGATGATGAAGCTGATGAGCAGCGACGTCCCGACGCTGAACAGCGTCCACGGCAACCGCTGGGCGATCAGCGTGGCGACCGGTTTGTTGATCGCCAGCACGTAGGAATCCCCCAGATCGCCGTGGAGCAGATTGGTCATGTAATCCAGGTATTGCTTGCCCAGCGGGGCATCCAGGTCAATTCGCAGGAGGCTCGCGGCTCGGGCGTAGGCTTCCTCGGAGGAGAGGCCGCTGTCCATGAGGCTCATCACCATGATCTCCACGGGGTTTCCGGGCAGCGCGCGGATGATGAAAAACGTCACTGTCACCACGATCCAGACAATGAGGAGTTTCTTGGCGATGGTGCGCACCCAGTAATTTGTCGTGATTTTTTCCAGATAATACGAGGCTGTTTTCTTCGGCGGTCCGACCGTGGCTCTTGAACTCATCTATCTTCCCCTCCTTTAAGCGTACAGCAGATAAGGTCTGCGACGTTCTGCAAACGCGGCGAGATCGCTTTCCCATTCAGCAATCAGCGCGGTCGCCGGTTCACCGGCGGTCAGTCCCTCCCGCACCCGCGCCGATCCGGTGAGCAGGTCCAGATGCGCGGGGCGACCTTCCCAACTGGAGGGCAGGAAGGCGAATTCCTGGGGAGCGGTCGCCCGGCAGGCAGCCAGGACGTGCACTCCTAACGCGACCGGGCGCAGCGCGTCTCTGTCGGTCACGTGGACCTGGACTCCGCCGCACAGCTGGCCCGCGTGTTTGTCCGCCGTCGGGATGAATGTGTGAGGGCGGAAACGCACCCCCGGCAACGCCAGCGCGTTGAGCCGTTGGGCCAGCGCGTTACCGTCCAGCCAGGGCGCGCCGCAGACCTCGAAGGGCAGCGCCGTCCCCCGTCCCACGGAGACGTTGGTCCCCTCCAGAAAACACATGCCGGGATAGACGGTGGCGGTGGACAGATGCGGCATCGCCGGCGAGGGGATGACCCACGGCAAGCCGGTTTGGTCGAACCACTGCGGACGTCGCCAGCCCCGCAGCGGTATGACGGTCAACTCCGCGCCGAGCGCGTACTCGCTGTTCATCCACAGCGCCAGCTCGCCCGGCGTCATCCCGTGGCGGATAGGGATGGGGATCACGCCGACGAATGACTCGAAGCCCGGCGCTACGAGTGGCCCTTCGAGGGTCACACCGTTGAGCGGATTGGGGCGGTCGAGCACCCACACCGGCTTGCCGGCCCGCGCCGTCCCTTTGAGGAGATGCCAGAGCGTGCTCGTGTAGGTGTAGAAGCGCACCCCCACGTCCTGCATGTCGAAGAGCACCACCTCCACCCCGGCGAGCATTTCGGGCGTCGGTTCCCGCGTCGCACCGTAGAGACTGTAGATGGGCAATCCCGTGCGCGTCTCGACGCCGTGCCCTACGGCAGCGCCATCGGCTGCCGCGCCCGCCAGGCCGTGTTCTGGGCCGTAAAGCGCCGTGAGATTCACCCCGGCGG
>JAGPHL010000081.1:9553-11236 GCA_018055515.1 Anaerolineae bacterium | reverse complement strand
TATTTTCGAAGGAGGCGTTCATGTCGCAAGTACACGTGTCCACCCACCCGCTGGTGCAACACAAGTTGACCTTGTTGCGCAAAAAGGATACCGATTCCAAAAAATTCCGCGAGCTCGTCAAGGAGTTGGCGATCCTGATCGCCTATGAGGCGACGGCTGACCTGGAAGTGGAGCCTTACACCGTGGAGACGCCGTTGGCGTTGGCTTCGGGCTTCCGGCTCAAGGGCGAGATCGGCCTGATCCCCATTTTGCGCTCCGGGTTAGGGCTGGTCGAAGGGGTTTGGGAGATGATGCCCTCCGCTGAGGTGTGGCACATTGGCCTGTTCCGCGACGAACGCACGCTGCGGCCCGTGGAGTACTACAACAAGCTGCCCGTGCGCCCGACGGTAAACGTCTGCCTGGTGCTCGATCCCATGCTGGCGACGGGCGGCTCGGCGATCGCGACCGTGAATATCCTCAAGCGCTGGGGCGCGGACCGCATCAAGTTCATGGGACTCATCGCCGCGCCGGAGGGCCTCAAGGCCTTCACGGAAGCCCACCCGGATGTGCCCGTGTACGTCGCTGCGATTGACGATCACCTGAACGAGCGCGGCTACATCATCCCGGGGTTGGGCGACGCTGGCGACCGTCAATTCGGCACCGCCTAGCAGGGGAATGGGACCTTACACGCTGCACTATGCGTTGATTCTCCTCGTCGGCTTCGGGGTGTCGCTGGCGGCGACGCGACTGGGGGAAGCGCTGGGGCTGCGCTGGCGCATCACCGCCGTCCCCGGCGGACGGCGGCAACACCTGGGCGTGATCTCCCGCCTGGGCGGGATCGGCATCGCGTTGGGGTTTTGGGCGGCCCTGGCATTGGCGCAATCCTTTCACATCCCCACGGCCGATCCCAACGAGACGCGCCGGCTCTGGGGTCTCATCGCTGGCAGCGTGTGGATGTTCGGGATGGGCCTGCTGGACGATCGCTTCGAGCTACCGCCGTGGGTGGAGTACCTCACCTATCTCGTCGCGGCGTTCGTGGCGATTGCGACGCTCATCATCCTGGAACAATTCAACAACCCCCTCACCGGCACGCTGATCAACGCCCCGTGGTTCGTCTACATCCCGCTCACCATCTTTTGGATCACCGGCATGATTGTGACCGTCAACTGGCTGGACGGATTGGACGGCCTGGCGGCGGGGGTGGCGGCGATCATGGCGGCCGTGCTGGCGCTTCACATGATCCGGATGGAGCAGTACAGCGTGGCCCCTGAGGCGCTGGCGCTGCTGGGCGCGGCGTTGGGCTTCCTGGTCTTCAACGTCCATCCGGCGCGCGTGCACATGGGCAGCAACGGCTCCTTCGTCTTGGGCTATCTCCTGGCGGCGTTGGGACTCATCGCCGGGGCGCGGGTCGCCATGGTGCTCATGGTGATGGGCATTCCCATCCTCGATGTCGCCTGGACCATCATGGACCGGCTACGGCACGGCATAAACCCCGGTCAGGGCGACCGCCGGCATCTGCATTATCGCTTGCAGGACGCCGGGCTTTCCATTCGGACGATTGTGGGGCTGTACTGGGGTGTCTGTGCGCTCTTTGGCATTCTGGCGTTGGTGCTCGCGACGGCGTGGTACAAACTGCTGGCCCTGGTCGTGTTGGGGCTGTTCACGCTGGGGGTGTTGTTCTACCTCAGCCGTGAGCATTGACGA
>JAGPHL010000081.1:0-9453 GCA_018055515.1 Anaerolineae bacterium | reverse complement strand
GACGGTTTCCTGGTGAATGGGACGACGGCAGATTTCCCATTGCTCACCCATGCCGAGCGCCAGGAGGCGATCGCGGCTGTCGCGGCGCTGGTCGGCGGCCAGAAGCCGGTGCTGGCAGGCACGGGCGCGGTTGCGACGCGGGAGGTCATCACCCTCACCCGCGAAGCGCGCGAGGCCGGCGCCGATGCGGCGTTGATCATCGCTCCCTACTACCTGCGTCCCTCCCCGGCGGGATTGGAACGGCATTTTGCCACGATCGCCGCGGCAATGCCGGATTTCCCCATCCTTCTGTACAACTTCCCACAGCTGGTGGGGCAGCCGATCCCGCCGGACATGGTGGCGCGCCTGGCCGCCATCCCCAACATCATCGGGATGAAGGACACCTCTGGCGATCTGACGTACATGCTCGAAGTGCTGGAGCGCGTCCCCTCGACCTTCCAGGTGTTGGTGGGACGGGGGACCGTGTTCCTGCCGGCGATGGCTGTGGGCGCAGTGGGCGGCATCCTGGCCTGCGCTAACCTGATCCCTGCGCAGTGGCAGGAGGTGTATCGCGCCATCCGTGCGGGGGATTGGGAGACAGCGCGCGCCGGGCAGTTCCGCGCGCAGCGGGTGAGTCGCATCGTCGGGAGCGGCGGCAGCCTGGCCGTGCGCGCCGGGCTGAAGATGCGCGGTATCCCTGTCGGCCCCCCGCGACAGCCGTTGGCCCTGGAAGGCGCGGTGCGTGAGGCAGACCTGGCGGTGCTGAGTGAAGCGTTGGGATGACGTCCGCCGGCGCTGCGACGCGGTTTTGCCGGGCAGCCTGCTCGCGCTGACGTTGCTCGCGGGTTGCGCCGGCGTGACTTCCCCCTCACCGACAGCCGTCCCGCCGACTGCCACGCCTCCCGCCGCAACGGCGACCTCGCTGCCAGACACGCCGACGCCGCGCCCCAACCAGCTGCGGGTCTGCGTCCCCGAGCCGGAAACGCTCAGCCCCTTCGTCCAATCGGCGGCGGGGACTGACCTCCGGGCGTTGTGGGTCGAAGATCCCGCCGAGCGCGTGAATTTCGTGTGGGAAGCGCGATTGCTGACCCACATCCCCTCGCTGGCCACCGGCGATGTGGTGACGTCCACCGTGCCGGTCGCGCCGGGCGCGCGGTATGTGGACGAGGCCGGCGCCTTGCGGGTGAACGAGAGCGCCGAGACCCTCGCGCTCCCCCAATTGGCGGTGACCTTCACGCTGCGCGAGGGTCTGTTATGGTCCGATGGCACGCCGCTAACCATGCGCGACGCGCTGTTGGGATATCATCTGGCGCAGGCGCCGGAAGCGCGCGGTCCCTGGCGGGATCTCGCAGAGCGCACCGCCCAATTCGAGATGCTGGACGCGCAGCGCGCGCGGTGGGTGGGCCTGCCGGGCTTCCTGAGCGCGGATGTCGCCGGCTTGCTGTTCCCCTTGCAGCCCACACAGCGTTACGGGGAGCTGTCCCTCCCTGAGATTTTGGCCGACCGCGCGCCTCTCAGCACGGGACCGTTCGTCATCGAATCGTGGCAGCCCGGCGTCGGCGCGCGGCTGCGGCCCAACCCCGCCTACGCCGGCGCGCAACCGCTGCTTG
The DNA here is from genome assembly GCA_018055515.1 of Anaerolineae bacterium. Classification (GTDB taxonomy): domain Bacteria; phylum Chloroflexota; class Anaerolineae; order B4-G1; family SLSP01; genus JAAZNO01. The sequence continues at coordinate 7,864 of JAGPHL010000081.1, read as the reverse complement.
AAGAAGTGCTCCTCTTGTTCCCGGCGTATGACCTCGCGCAATGGCCCCAACTCGTCGCCTCGGGCGAGTGTGAGGTGGTGCTCCCTGCTGCCGCGACGCAGGTAAGTTGGCAATCCTGGGCCGCGTTGATGGAGCAGGGCAAGGCCATTATCTGGGCGGACACGGGCCTCGAGCCCACATTCCAGCGGTTGGACTTCAACCTCGCGCCGGCCGATGGGCGGATCACCCCGCTGGCGGATTTGCGGGTGCGGCAGGCGCTGGGACTGTGCATTGACCGTCAGCGGCTGATACTGGCGCAGCCGGGACAGGCGTTTCTGGCGGCCGAGAGTTTCGTCCCCCCCGATCACCCCGCTTTTGGCGGGACGGCGCTCACGCGGTTGGCGTATGCGCCCGAGGCCGGGGACGCTTTGTTGGCAGAAGTGGGCTGGCGCGATGAGGATGGGGACGGGATTCGTGAAGCGCACGGCGTGGCCGATTTCAAGGATGGAACGCCGCTGAGCCTGACGCTGGTGCTGGCTCCCCAATACATGGTGGCGGCGGCCAACGTCGCTGCCGCGCTAGAGGCGTGCGGCGTGGGGATAGTGCCTCAGCCGGTGGATGCGCGCGTGCTGTATGCGGCGGATCCGGCCAGCCCGTTGATTGGGCGGCGCTTCGACCTGGCGCTCTTTGGCTGGCTGGCTCAGGCGCCGACGGTGTGCGGCGCGTGGCGTTCAGACCGCATTCCCGGCGCGGCGAACGGTTGGCTGGGAGAGAACTTTAGCGGGTATGCCTCGACGGAGTATGATGCCGCCTGCCGGCGAGCGTTGACCAGCGTAGATCCGGCGGCTCAAAACGCGGCGCTGCGCGAGGCGGGTATTCTTCTCTCCCGCGACTTGCCGACGTTTTTCCTCACCTGGCGCCCCGATTGGTTTGTCGCCCGTCCAGAGGTCGAGGGGCTGCGCCCCGATGCTTCCAACCCGGCGGCGCTGTGGAACATCGAGCAGGTGAGCGTGAGGAAGTGAGGCCGGCTCGCCGGTGATCCGCTCCACGCAGCGCATGGCGTCTCCTTCCCTTTCCGTAGAGCTCAGCCGGGCTGGTTCGCTGCTCCCTCGCGCTTTTGCGCCACGCGCGCCATGAAATGTTCCCGATCAATGAGGACGCGCTCATGGACGGCGGTCCCGATGCGTTCCACTGCGTCCCAGGCCTCGATGGTGAAGCGCAGGCGGCGGCGCTCCACGGAGACCAGCTCGGCGCGAACGGTCACCTCCATTCCCACGGGCGTGGCCGCCAGATGTTGCATCTCGATGCAGACGCCCACGGCGGTCTGTCCCGGCGCCAGGAACGGTTGAATGATCTGTTGCGCCGCGTTCTCCATCAGGGCGACGAGGTGCGGCGTGCTCAACACCGGCACCAACCCGCTGCCGTAAGCGGCGGCGGTGTCTGCGTCGGCCACCACGTGATGAATTTCTCCAATCAATCCGGGTTCAAGGGGCATGGGGCATTCTCCTCTTTCGCAATGGGTAATGGGTGATGGGTAATGGGGCCAGCATCCAGTTCACCCCAACATCGGGACGATGAAGCCGAAGAGGCACCAGAAGTCGAGGGCGATGAAGGCGAGCAATAACACGCCGCCGGCCAGGGTCTTCCGCCCGTTCGGCAAGGCGCCGGCTATCCACACGGCGATGGCCGCCGCACCGAGGAGCGCCATCGTCCACAGTGGCAAATCGCCGCGCAGCCATCCCATCCCGCCCACGAGGATGACCACGATCATCAGCCCCAGGCCGGTGAGGACGGCAAGTCGCACTTCGGCGAGCCGCCGCAGGCCCAGGGCGGCGACCAGGGCGAAGATCGGCAGGGCCGGGAAGAGATACCGCGCCTGGTGCTGCACGTAGGTGAGATTGTACCAGATCGGCAGCGCCAGGGTGATGAGCGCTGAGGCCCCCAGCAGGATCAGCGCGTCCCGCTGCCGGGGTTCCAGCCCCTCTTTGGCGACCCGCACTCCCAGCCACAGCGCGCCCCAGAGCGCCAGCGCCGTGAAGATGCCCGCCCCCAGATAGATGCGCGCGTCGAGCACCACCCCCATCCAGCCGAATTGTCCCCAGAACGATTGGAAGGTAGTGCGCAGCGCCCCCCGCAGGAAGGGCCACAGTCCCTGGCGGGCGATCCAATCGGCGGTGCGCGGTTGCCCCACGACGACCAGATCATGGCGGCGCAGCCCCAGAAAATCGGGCCAGCCGTAGGTGAGGAGGTTGCGGATCCACCACAGGCTGCCCAACGCCAGGCCGGGGATCAGGATTTGGAGCAGTTGCGTGAGCGCCCAGCGCCAGGAAAAGCCGCCTCGCCGCCAGCGCAGCGCCACGACGAGCACGGCGAGCGGCAAAGCCACGTAGCCGGTCGTCTTGGTGATCAGCAGCGCGCCGAGCACGGCGCCCAGGACGTAAGGGGAGACCTTCCCCCGCAAGTAGCGCAGGGCGAGCAACAGCCAGAGCGCCAGGAGCGCTTCGGTCAGGGAATCGTTGTTCACTCCCGCCATCATCGCCAGATGCTGCGGGAGGAAGGCGACGAAGCCCCCGGCAAGCCAGGCTATGCCGGGCGAGTGAGGTAGGACCTCGTGCGCCAGAGCCATGGTCAGCGCGACGATGACGCCGCCGAGGAGCAGCGAGAAGAGCCGGAGCGGCAGCAGCGCGCCGTTGAAGATGAGGAAAATGGGCGTCGCCAGCAGGTAATAGAGCGGCGGCTGATGATCCTCGTAGGCGAGGCTGTCCGTCGGCAGGGACGGGGGAAAGCGTTCGGCGGTCAGGCGTTCCAGATACTTCTGGTCGTAATCCCGCGCTTCCATCACCGGGAAGCCTTTCCCCTGGGCCAGCGCGGCGATGTAGTTGTAGTGCGCCGGTTCGTCCGGCACCTGCCAGCGCGGCGTCAACGCGGCGAAGAACGTCCCGACAATCAGATAAGCGACCAGAATTCCTACAGCCGGCCAATGTTTTTTGATCACCGTTGAGTCTCCCATGGGAACCGTCGAGTCACTGGAGCGTCCAGAGACAGCAAGGGCGCTTCATGAGGATGCCATGCGCTGTGGTGAACTGGCCCCACGCGGTAAGCATACCGAAGTTTCATCCGTACACAATTTGCTTGCCGGTGATCCGCTCGAGGAGTTTTTCGAGGAGCCAGATCACCAGGAAAAAGGGCGCGTCTACCAGCAGGGTGCTCGCGCCGAGCAAAATGATCCACTCCACGGCGCGCGTCAACAGGCGGGTGAAGCCATTGAGCAACGTCGTCCCGGCGCCCGCCAGCACGATCAGTGCGCCGACGAAGACGCCCACGGCACCGAGGAAGGGCCACGCATGGGTATCCGCGCGGCTGGGTAACATCGTGTTGCCGACGGTGAACACCAGGAACGCCCAGATCCACACGTCGGGCGTATAGAAAGCCTCGCGCAGGCCGCGCAGCGCGGCGAGCCACTCGCCGTTGCTCAGCGCGGCGACCACCTCCGGCGTGCCGAAGCTGAAGTGTCCGATGGCGAAGATGACGGCGGCTCCGGCCAGGAGCGGCGCTGCACCGATGAGACTGGCGCGGAAGATGTCGGTCTCTTCGACCGGGACGACACCCAGCTGGATGCGTTTGCCCACCCGCCGGGGGAGAATGGACAGGCGCCCGATGCGCACGCCGAGGAGTCGCGCCATCAGGGCGTGACTGCTTTCGTGCAGCAGCACGCCGGGAAAAAGCGTCAGCGCGTAGAGCCACACCGAAATCTCGGCGTCATGGGTCAGCAGGAACATGAGCCCTTGCAGATGCCGGTGCAGCCAACGATCCGCCAGGAGCAAAAGCCCTAACACGGCCAGCAATTCGCCCAACAGCAGTGCCGCCGATGCCAACGTCGTCTCCTCTAAAAATCAGCGAAAAGGCGAAAAAGCGAAAAGGCGAATCAGCGAGTCAGCGAAAAAGCGACGAATCACTTACGTTTACACATTCGCACGTTCCCACGTTCGCACGTCTACACGTTCGCACGTCCGCACCTTCGCACGTCTCCGCATCTCCCATGACTATAGCACGATTAGATTCGTGGGCAAAATGAGCCTGGCGGTTGCAGTTTGGGGCTTTTCGGGTATGGTTAGCAGCGCAAACCCGAATGGAGCACAGGGATGGAGTACCACGTCCGTACAGCGCAATTCGAAGGCCCCCTCGATCTACTGCTGCATTTGATCGAGAAGGAGGAGCTCGACATCACCCAACTGGCATTGGCGCAGGTGACGGACGAGTTCCTGGCCTATGTGGATCTGATGCGCGGGCATTTGGATATGGACGTCGTGGCCGATTTTCTGGTCATCGCGGCGCGCTTGCTGTGGATGAAATCCCAGGTCTTGCTGCCCCAACCGCCTCAGCCGACGGCGCTCGCGCCAGAGGAACCCGGCGACGATCTGGTGCAGCAGCTGCGCACCTATCGGCTGTACAAAGAGGCCGCGCAATGGTTGCGGCAGCAGGATGCGGCAAGACTGCGCAGTTATGTGCATCTGGCGCCGGCCGTCGTGCCTCAGCGCTTCATCCTCGATCTCAGCGGGGTCACGGTCGAGGCGTTGCGCAAGGCGGCGGAGGCGGCGCTCTATCCGCCGGCAGGCCCCCGGCCACAGGAAGCCGTGCAGCGCCCGCGCATCTCGATCGTCCAACAGATTCAGCTGATCGGGCAGCGTTTGATGCGGCTCCCGCAGCTGGCCTTCCATTCGCTGCTGAGCCAAAAGCCGACGCGCCTGGAAGCGGTCGTGACCTTGCAGGCCATCCTGGAGCTGATCAAACAGCAGGCGGTTCAGGCGCGGCAGGGCGAGCGCTTCGGCGACATCGTCATTGAGCCGTTGATTCCCGCCGAGCAGATTTCCGCCGCCATTGAGACAGAAGCAGCAGCGCCAGCATAGCGCCGGTCACGTCAATCCCCCAATCCATGACGGTCGCGTGTCGCCCCGGCGTAAAGCCCTGATGGATTTCATCGCTGGCAGCATAGAGCGCCGTCAGCAGCCAGGCTCCCAGGGCCAGGGACGTCCCTGAAAGGCCCCCGTGTCGCAGTCCGCGCCAGTAGAAAAGCGCCAGCAGCCCAAACACGACCATGTGTCCGCCCTTGCGCACGAGGGTGTTGATCAGCGGATCGGGGGGTTGGGGAAGTTGCTCTCGCGTCGAGAGATAGAAAATGAAGCCCATCCACAGCAACGCCGGCCCCCAGGCCCGCGCCCAGGCGGAAAATCTCATTTTTGCGGTGATAGCCAGTCCTCCTCGGAAAATAAAACCCGTGCCCAGGTGTCCACGTATCCATGTTCCAACCGGCATGGGGATGCAAACTTTAAAATCTGCGGAATCTGCGTTCATCTGCATCCAATATCTTCTCTGAAAATAGAGAACGGTGAGCCGTGAGTAGAGAACCGTTGCAGCCTCTACTCACCATTCACCACTCACCACTCACATTTTCGTTTTCGGTGGTGTGCCGCAGGAACAGGTCAACTTCACAGGAATCCTGCCTCTGGCGCGCGGACGTCATCATACCTCAAAACTTGCCCTCGGCAACGCGGGGGCGGCTTGCGGAGCGATCTGGCTGATGGCGTCGCTGCACTTGCGCTGTGCATGAAAGCAGTTAGAATGACGCAATGCTTTGCAAGCAGGTGAGGGAATGAAGACGACCGTCATTGTGCCGACGTATAACGAACGTGAGAACATCGCGCGACTGGTGCAGCAGCTCCTGGCGCTGCCCGTGGCCGTGAACGTCATCGTCGTGGATGATGGCTCGCCCGACGGCACGGGGGCGATCGCTGATGCGTTGGCCGCGGCGCAGCCCTCGCGCGTGGAGGTCATCCATCGGCAGGGGAAACTGGGACTCGGCACGGCTTACATCGCGGGGTTCCGCCGCGCGCTGGAGGGGGACAGCGCCCTCATCTGCACCATGGACGCCGACTTCTCCCATCCACCCGCGGCCATTCCCTCCATGGTGGAGAAGGCGACCGACGGTTACGATCTGGTGATCGGGAGCCGCTACGTGCCGGGCGGCAGGACCATCGGCTGTACCTGGCCCCGGATCGCGCTGAGCTGGGGGGCCAACGCCTTCGCGCATCTGCTGCTGGGATTGCGCGCGCACGACACCACCGCCGGTTTTCGCTGTTACCGCCGGGCGGTCCTCGAAGCGATTCCTCTGGAACAGATTCGCTCCAACGGCTATTCTTTCCTCATCGAGATGCTGTATTACGTTCAGCGCCAGGGATGGAAAGTGGGCGAGATCCCCATCACGTTTGAAAATCGCCGGGAGGGAGTCTCGAAAGTCTCGCGGGCCGAGATCACCAGGGCTCTCTCCACGGTTTTGCGGCTTTTTGGACAACGCCTGCGGCGCTCTTCCACGAACTGAAACTCGCATTCATCTGCAATTGCGTGACGCGCGGTTGCATCTCACGTTGACAATCTCCCAGCTTTTCCTTATAATTGAAGTGAGCTGGCGTTTTCATCCTGGTTAAACTCTATGCACCGAACTGTAGGCCGGCTGCCGCCATTATCCGATTCAAAGTGGATGGGTCGAGAGTTCATTATTCCCCACAGTGAGGTGTAGTATGGAACGGGATCAGAAGCGTCATTTGGGGACTTTGGTGTTGGTCATGGCCCTCGTGGCCGGCGCCTTATGGCTGACGTCCGCTTTGCTGACGCCGCCGGCCCTGGGGCGCGCGGCGTCTCCTGCTCCGGCCGCGCTCGCGCCGGCAGGCAGTTCCCCGGCAGGAGCGGCCCTGCTCGCCGACATTCCCGGTCTGGCGATCGGACTGCTCGGTCCGGAGAGAACTTTCGCCGGGGAAACCGTCACGTACACCGTGCGGGTGACGAATACCAGCGCCGCCCCCATCAGCAACATCATCCTTACCGACACGTGGACCACGGATATTCCACAGGACGAGATGTGGAAACGCGGCGTTCTTGCACAATTCAACGGGAACTATCAGGTCTCGCCGCCCAATGCCGTCTTCAGTTTTACGCATAGCACAAGCGAGCGTCAGGGGATTGCTGCATGGCGTCTGAATCCGTTGCCGGCAGGCCAGAGCGTGCAGATTGTTCTGACAATGACGACTCCCCTCGCCCTACAGCCTGCGCTTGCCGAGGACGCGCTATGGGGACGTGTGGGACGCTCGCTTTTGAACAACAGCATCGCGGCGACGGTGCCGGGACAGGGTTCCGAGCCGGCGCCGTTGGTGACGACGATGGTCGTCGCGCCCCTGCTGCGCTTGCAGCAAAGCGCCGTGGCCGAAGTCGCGCCCGTCAATAACTGCCGGGTGGGGCGCCTGGTGACCTATACCTTCCAGATTCAGAACCTTGCCGCGGAGGGGTCCCTCCTGCGCCCCGATGCCTGGCCGGCCGCGAACCTGGTCTTCACCGTGGTGTTGCCCAGTCAGTTGCGCGGCGCGACGCCGCAATGGAGCTCGCCGGTTCCGGGAGTGGTGTTGACCTACAGCGCTGCGACCGGCAAGGCCGCCTGGCATTATCCTGAGGCATTCATCCTGGCGCCGGGCGACAGCACCTCCATCGTCTTGCACGCGCGCGTCCCGGCCGATGCCACCTACAACCCTAAAACATCTCTTGCCATGGCCAAAAAGGATCTGACGGCCCGGGCCACCACCATGGTGCGCGCGACCAGCGGCTACAATGCTACCTCCCTGCGCATTCTCAGCCCCTTCGATAAATCTGTCGCTACCAGCTCGCCGCCGAGCGGCGCGACGACGACCTTCCCCAATCGGGTGATCACCTACACGGTCACCTTCTACAATCCGTTGCAGTCGCCGCTGAGTGATATGATCCTTGAAGACGATCTCTTCCAGGACTTCCGCTACAGCCGCATGATCCAGGGGCCGGCGCCGGCATTGACGGAGGCGAATCA
>JAGPHL010000080.1 GCA_018055515.1 Anaerolineae bacterium | reverse complement strand
AGCGCCGTCTCCCTTGAGCGTCGAAGGGCTTTCCTTCCGCTACCGCTCGCGTCCGGAGCTGGCGCTTCGGGAGGTGTCGTTTACGCTGCGCCCCGGCGAGCTGCTGTTGATTGCCGGCAGCAGCGGCTGTGGCAAGACGACCCTCATCCGCTGCATCAATGGGCTGATTCCCCGCAGCTACAAGGGCGAGCTGCAAGGGCGGGTGCTGGTCCAGGGACAGGACACCTCCGGGATGAGCCTGGCGCGCGTCTCACAATACGTGGGAACGGTGTTGCAGGATCCCGATCGCCAGATTTTGGGCGCGCACGTCTTCACCGAAGTGGCTTTTGGGTTGGAGAACCTGAGCCTGCCGCGCGCCGAAATCGGTCAGCGGGTGGACGAAACGCTGCGCTATCTGGGCATTGCCCATCTGCGCGACCGGGAGACCTTCTACCTCTCCGGCGGGGAGAAACAGAAAGTGGCCCTCGCCGGGGTGCTGGCGATGCGTCCGAGCATGCTCCTGTTGGATGAGCCGCTGGCAAGCCTGGATCCGGCGAGCGCACAGGAATCTCTTGCCTTGTTCCGGCGCCTGGCAGACGAGGGCGTGACCATCATCCTGGTGGAGCATCGGGTGGAGGATGCGCTGGCCATCCGTCCTGACCGCGTCCTCTTCATGCAGGAAGGCCGCATCGCCTACGATGGGCCGGTAGAGGGGATGACGGCAGCGGTAGACTACCATCAGGTGAAGCTGCCGGCGCCCCTCATCCTGCAGCGCGCGCAGGCGGATCCCCCGCCAACTTTCACCCCGGCGGTGAAGCCCGATGGACGCGAACCTTTGGTGGTGTTTGAGGACGTCGCCTTCTCCTACGAGGAGGGCGGCCCGGAGGTGATTCAGGGGGTGAATTTCACCATTCGACGCGGGGACATCGTGGCGGTGCTGGGCCCCAACGGCGCGGGGAAGACCACCCTCGTGAAGCATGCCATCGGCCTGCTCAAGCCGCGTCGCGGGCGCGTGTTGGTTGAAGGACGCGACACGCGCGAGCTGAGTGTCGCGCAGATCGCGCACACGCTGGGGTACGTGTTTCAGAGTCCCAGCCACATGCTCTTTGCGGCGACGGTGCGCGAGGAACTGGCCTTTGGCCCCAAGAACCTGCGCTACGACGAGGAAAAGATCGCCCAAGGCATTCAGCGGGCGTTGGAGACGGTGCACCTGCAGGGCCTGGAGGATTACCCGCCGCTGGCGCTCTCTTTTGGACAGCAAAAGCGCGTGAGCATCGCGGCGATCCTGGCGATGTATTCCAAGATTCTGGTGATGGATGAGCCAACCGCCGGGCAGGACTACTGGAACTATCGCGCCTTCATGGACGCAATTTTGCAGATGCCGGGCTTCGAGGCGGTGCTTTTCATCACGCACGACCTGGACCTGGCGATCACCTATGCCAACCGCGTCGTGCTGCTGCGCGATGGCGCGGTCGCTGGCGAAGGCGCCCCCGCCGACGTCCTGCGCGACGTGGAGCTCCTCAAACGCTGCCGGCTCGTGCCGACCTCGTTGCTGGCGCTCAACCTGGAGTATTTGCCTCAGACCGGGCGGTTCATGTCCGCTGAGGCGTTGGCGCACTGCCTGCCGCGCGGGCCTGTCTTAGCCGGTCGGATTGCCGCGCCTGACGGCGCTGTCACGGGGGACACATCCGTGACACCCCCGGTTGGGGGACGGCTTGAGGGTCGTTAAGGAGGTGCGTGCCGCAAGGGAAATTCCGAATTTCCGGGCATAAGTGTTGAACTGGGGTGTGGCGGTGGGTTTGATGCGCCGGGATTCCGCGGCGCTGGCCGAGATTCGCGAGGGCTTCCTGACGAGGCCATTTCATTCGGTCGGCCATTTCAACATTCAGTTTCAGATTTCAGTTTCAGGAGGGACTCATGGATGCTTCAGGGAAAAAGACGACGTGGTGGTTGGCGGTGTTGGGCGTTTTCGTGGTGCTGATGATCCTGGCCAGCGTGTTCACGGGGGGGGAGCGGATCCGGGGCATTTATCCCATCCTCTTCACGGCCATCGGCATTCTCATCGTTTTCGGGGTTTACCTGGCGACGCAGAAAAACGAGGCGTGGACGATCGGCACGCGCGAGGTCGTCTACATGGGCATCGGCGCGGCGCTCTATGGGGTGCTCAACTACATCTTCAACACCATTCCCATGCCTTCGGTCAGTCAGGTGGCGTTGCGCCCCTCGATTGTCATTCCCGTTTTCTTCGGCTATGTCTTTGGGCCGGTGGTGGGATTTTTCACCGGCGCAGTGGGCAATATCCTGGGCGATTTCCTCACCGGTTGGGGAGTCTACCCGGCATGGGACATGGGCAACGGCCTGATCGGTTTTGTCGCCGGTCTGGTGCTGCTCTTTGCTGATAAAAAGCGCAGCCTCAACTTCCTCACCATCCTGGTGGGCGTGCTGGTGCTGATTGTCGCCGCGGCGATCCTGATCAACCCCAATGTTGTGGGGCCCTGGACGGGCGAGATCGAGAACTTCTCGTTTTGGGCGTGGGCGTTCGTCATCGGCGGCATCGCGGTGATCGCGTTGCGCTTTGTGCTGGAGCGGGTGAGCGTGGACCTGGCGGCCGTCAACATCTGGGGCACCCTGGCCATCATTTTGGGCATCGGCTATGCCGCGATTGCCGACATCTGGATCAACGGGTACAGCCTGGCGACGGCGATGATCGGTGAATTCGCGCCGGCGGCCGGACCGAATATCCTCAACTCGATGGTGCTCACGCCGATCCTGCTGGCGGCGTATCGCTCGATCCAGTCCCGCACGGGCCGCTAAGGCCCCTCGCGCGACGGGGGTTGCAGCCATGTTGATCGCCTGGCGCTACCGCGAACGGGATACGTTGATCCAGCGGCTGGATCCGCGCGCTCGCATCATCATGATGCTGGCCCTGCTGTTTTCCATCATCCAGTTCTGGGATCTGCGGGTGATCCTGGTGTTCCTGGCGTTCGCGGTAGCGCAATATGCGCTGGCGGGACTCACGTGGCGGGAGACGCGCCGGGTGTGGATCCTGATCTCCTTGATCATCTTCCTCATGACGCTGCTGACGTTCCTCACCGGACGCGGCGGCGCGGCGACGGCGTATTTCGAAGAACATCTGCTCTGGCGTTGGGGGCCGCTCACCCTGCCGCTGACGGGCTGGCAGCTCAAGCTCGACATCACCGCCGAGAAGACGATCTTCGCGGTGAGCCAGCTGCTGCGCATGTACGCCATCACCTTCCTGGCAATCACGTTGCCTTACACGCTGGATCCCAGCCTCTACGGCGTGACCTTCCATGGGCTGGGCCTGCCCGATAAGTTCGCGTACGCGATGGACCTGGCCTTTCGCTTCGTACCGACACTGGGACGCGACTTCAGCATCACGCTCGATTCGCAGCGCGCGCGGGGCTACGAGGTGGAAAAACTTTCGGGCGGTGTCGTGGCGCAAATCCGGCGACTGGCGCCGCTGGTCGTGCCGGTGACGATCAACGCCATCATCGGGGCGGAGGACATCATTGACGCCATGGACCTGCGTGCCTTTGGCGTCGGCCCGCGGACGTGGGCGCACGAGTTGCATTACCGGCGCGCGGACTACCTGCTCATCGCTTTCAGCGCGGCGGCCTTTATCGCCTCCAGCGTGCTCTCGTTCCTGCGCATTGGGCAGCTGTGGGTGCCGGCGGCGTTGCTGCGGCTTGCCGGCGGCTGAATCTGCGGTTTTTTTTGTGAATTAACGAAGAAGCCGTCCTGCATGGACGGCTTCTTCGTTCCCGCGCTCCTGGTAACTCCGTGGAAACGTGTTATAATCTTGCCGATTATGGAGTGGAGGTCAACACCCGTGTTTACGATTACAAAAGAAGTTCTTGATAGCCAAGAGGCTCTCCTCACCGTTGAAATTGAGGAAACCACAGTTCAGACGGCCATGCAGAAGGCCGCGCGGAAAATCGCTGCACAGGAGTCCTTCCCTGGCTTTCGCAAGGGCAAGGTGCCTTACCACATCGTCGTCAATCGGGTGGGGGAACCGGCGCTGCGCCGCGAGGCGGCGGATATGCTGCTGGAAGAGTCCTACGAGGGCATGCTGAAGCAGGCGGAGGTGCAACCTGTCGGCCCAGGCATGTTGGAGCATATCCAATTGGAACCGCTCACGCTGAAGATCCGCGTCCCGCTGGAGCCGGTGGTCGAATTGGGCGATTACAGCGATCTGCGCCTGGAAATGGAGCTGCCCGAAGTCACCGAGGCCGAGCTGGCCGAGGCACTCGCCGATCTGCAGGAACAGCACACCATCGCGCACCCCGTCTCCCGGCCGGCCGCTGTGGGCGACCAGATTACCCTGGGAGAGGTCGAGGCGCGGGCCAACGGCGAGGTCTTCATCCATGACCATGACGTCAACCTCGTCTTGGATCCTGCGGATGACCGCATCATCTCCGGCATGGTTGACGCGCTGCTAGGTCTCTCCGCCGGTGAGGAGAAATTGTTTCACCTCACCCTGCCGGAGGATTTCTCCGAACCCGCGCTGCGCAACGCCGACGCGGAATTCACGGTGCAGGTCGAGAGTGTGGACGAGCTGCTCAAGCCCGCCCTGGATGACGCCTTTGCCAGCGTGGTGGGCAATTTTGAGACTCTCGACGCGCTCAAGACCGACCTCCGCGGCCGGATGTTGGAGCTCAAACAAAACGAGGCGTACGACGCCTATCACCAGGCATTGCTGCAGGCTCTCGTCGAGCGCGCTACCGTCAAATACCCCGAGTTTCTGGTGACCGAGAAGATGGGGGATCTGCTGGAGGTGGTCAAGGAGCGCGTGCCGCGGCAGCTCGGCCTTCCGTGGAACGATTTCCTGCGGCTGGGGGGGATGACCGAGGAACAGTATCGCGAGACGTTGCGCCCCAATGCCGAGAAATATCTGACCGAGGATCTGGTACTTGAGGAGTTCGCGCGCCGTGAGGGCATCACGGTCTCAGAGCAGGAATTGCGGGAGCGTTACGATGATCTGCTGGCGCAGCTGGATCTGCCCGCCGGCGCCCCGCCCGAATTCAGCATGGATCTGGTCGTGGTGCAGGATATGCAGCGGCAGCTGCTGCACACAAAAGCGATGCTCGCATTGGAGCGCCTGGCGCGAGGGCTGCCCGCCTTGAACGGCGAGGTCATTGCCGCTGAGACGGACGCCGCGCCGACGGCAGCCTGATCGAGCCCACAAAAAACGAGGAGGATGAGATGGGCCTGGTTCCCATGGTCATCGAGACTACCGGGCGCGGGGAGCGCGCTTACGATATTTTCTCCCTGCTGCTCAAAGAACGCATCATTTTCTTAGGGACGCCGATTGACGCCCAGATCGCCAATCTCATCGTGGCGCAGCTGCTCTTCCTGGACCGCGAGGACCCGGAGCGCGAGATTGCCCTCTACATCCACTCGCCCGGCGGCGAGATCGCGGCGGGACTGGCCATCTATGACACGTTGCAGCTGATCCATGCGCCCATTTCTACCATCGCTGTAGGGATGACAGCGAGCATGGCGACCGTGTTGCTCACGGCGGGGACAAAGGGGCTGCGTTACGCGCTGCCGCACGCCACCATCCATCTGCATCAGCCGTTGGGGGGCGTCCAGGGGCAGGCGGCCGATATCGAAATCGCCGCGCGCGAGATCCTGCGGATGCGGGAATTGCTCAACACCCTGTTGCGCAAGCACACCGGCCTGTCGCAGGAGCAAATTGACCGCTTTACCGACCGCGATTTCTACATGACGGCGGCGCAGGCCGCTGAACTGGGCATCGTGGATAAAGTGCTGGAGCCGGCGGAAAGCGGCAAGTGACATTTGTGTCAGGGGGGAATTACTTTTCCCTCTGGCTGTTTCCAGATCGCCCGTTATAATTAAATAACCGCACACCTTATTTCAGGAGGATAGGCTGTGGATCTAGAAGCACTCAACGGACTTTTGCGTCCTAAATCCATCGCGGTCGTCGGCGCTTCCAACAAAGAAGGCAAGATCGGCTACACGGTTGTCAAGAATCTGCTTGATAGCCACTATCAAGGGGCCATTTACCCCATTAACCCTACCGAGAGCCTCATCCAGGGCTTGCAGGCTTATCCCTCGGTGCTGGACGTGCCGGGGACAGTTGATGCGGCCGTCATCACTGTGCCGGCCAAACTGGTGCCCGCGGTCACCGAGGAATGCGGCAAAAAGGGCGTCAAAGGCCTGATCATCATCGCTTCGGGCTTCAGTGAGGTCGGGCGTCACGATCTGGAGCAGCAGGTCGTGGATACCGCGCGGCGTTACGGCGTGCGGGTGTTGGGTCCCAATATCGTCGGCATCCTTTCCAACTCGGATCTCTGCAACGCCTCCTTCGCGCCTTTCCTGCCGTTGACCGGCAAGGCGGCGCTGGTCTCCCAAAGCGGGGCGCTGCTCATTGCGATGGACGCTTCTACGTACACCCGGCGGGTCGGTTTCGACAAGATGGTTTCCATCGGCAACATGTCCGACGTAGACTTCGCCGACACGGTGGAATGGCTCGATCAGGACGAGGCCACCGCCTGTATTTCCCTCTACATCGAAGGGTTGCGCAACGGGCGCGCCTTCATGAACGCGGCGTTGAAGGCCGCCAAGCCGATCGTCGCGTTGAAGGCCGGGGTCTCGGCCCATGGCGCGGCGGCGGCGGCTTCGCACACCGGCTCACTGGCCGGTTCCGGCAAGATCTATGATGCGGCGTTCCAGCAGGGAGGGGTGGTGCGCGCGGCAGACCTGAACAATCTCTTCGACCGCACCCTGGCGCTCTCGCTGCAACCTCCCATGCAGGGTGAGAACATGCTCATCATCACCAATGGCGGCGGCGTGGGCGTGCTGGCGACCGACGCGGCGGAGCGGTACGGGATTCCCCTGCGGTTTGCCCCCGACGACGTGCAGGCGGAACTCAAGAAGCACATGCCGGAATTCGGTTCGGCGAAGAATCCCGTGGATCTCACCGGCATGGCGGGCAAGGATTGGTATTACGCTTCCGTGCGTTACGCTTTCGCCCATCCGTGGGTGGATGGTCTCGCCGTGCTGTATTGCGAAACGGCGATCACCGACCCGCTGGAGATTGCTGGCGGCATCAAGCAGGCGTTGGACGATGCCGGCGTGAAGGACAAGCCGGTCGTGGTGTCCTTCGTCGGTGGTGAACAATCGGATGCCGCGCGCAAGTGGCTTGTCGAGAACGGTGTTCCCGCTTACGACGCGCCCGATGTGGCGGTCAACGCGCTGGCGGCGCTGCGCGAGTACGCGCGCAGCCGGCAGCTGGCGTCCGAGGTTTTCCAGCGCTATGCGGACGTGGACGAGGCGGCGGCCCGCGCGATCATCGCTAACGCCCGCACGCATCACAATCACAGCCTCACCGAGATCGAGTCGAAGAAGATCTTCCGCGCTTACGGGATGCCGGTGGCGCTCACCGAGCTGGCGCGGACGGAGGATGAAGCCGTCCAACTCGCCGAGCAGATCGGGTACCCCATTGTGATGAAGATCATGTCGCATGACATCCTCCACAAGTCAGACGCCGGCGGCGTCAAGGTCAACATCAAGGATGCCGAGGGGGTGCGCGAGGCCTTCCGGACCATCCTTGCTAACGCCAAAGCATACAAGCCGGATGCCGTCATCGAGGGCGTGGCGGTGCAAGAAATGGCGCCGTGGGGCACCGAGGTCATCGTCGGTTCGGTGGATGATCCTACCTTTGGCCCCTCGGTGATGTTTGGCCTGGGCGGTATCTTCGTGGAAATTTTGAAGGACGTGACCTTCCGGGTGGCGCCGGTTTCGGCGGACCAATCTTTCAAGATGCTCGAGGAGATCAAGGCCGGGGCCATTCTGGCGGGGGCGCGCGGCGAGGCGCCTCGAGACCGGCAGGCGCTGGCCGAGGTGCTCAGTCGCTACTCACAGATGATCACCGATTTGAGCGATGAAATCGCCGAGTCGGACGCCAATCCCGTCCTGGTCTATGCAGAGGGGCAGGGCGTGAAGGTTGTAGACGCCCGCATCATCCTGAAGAAATAAGGGGCTGAGGCACGGACAGCACCGCCGGACACTCGCCGGCGGTGCTGTTTTTATGACCATACCGCGCTTGCCCGGCGGCGACCTTTCCCTTGCGGCGAGCTCTGTTGTGCGTATACTTAAAGCAAGCTCTGGCATCACGGTGAACACCAGCTCGTTGACTGCGCGATGCGTCGCAAAGGAGCGTGACCATGATCCCGATTCGTGACAGCATTCCAGGTGAGCATTTCCCGACGGTGACGGTGGGCCTGATCCTGGCCAATACCGCCGTTTTCCTTGTCGAATGGTTGATCGGCCCGTGGATCGAGCCTTTGATCAATAACTTTGGTGTGGTGCCGGTGCGGATCGTGACGGAATGGTACAACCCGCGGGTGCTGCTGACGTTGTTCACGGCCATGTATCTTCACGCGGGATGGGCGCATCTCATCGGCAACATGATTTACCTGGGCGTGTTTGGCAACAACGTCGAGGATCGCATGGGGCACGGGCGCTTTTTCCTCTTCTACACGCTGAGCGGTCTGGCGGCGTGGGCCGCTCAGATTGCCGCGGCGCCAACTTCGACGCTGCCCGGCATTGGCGCGAGCGGAGCAATCGCCGGGGTGTTGGGCGCCTATTTGCTGCTGTTTCCTCACGCGAGCGTCGAAGTCGTCGTGCCGTTGCCCTTGCTTTTCACGACCTTCAGCCTGCCGGCGCTGATCGTGTTGGGAGGGTGGTTCCTCGTGCAGTTCCTGAACGGCCTGATGACGGTCAGTGTGGTAACCCAGACCGGCGGGGTGGCCTGGTGGGCGCACATCGGCGGTTTTGTGGCCGGCATGGTGTTGATGCCGCTTTTCCGGCGCAAACGCCGCGTCTCGGCCTCGCCCTACGATGTGTCCGAGCTGTGGCGGGACGGCAGGTGATTTTGAAAGAGCTGGGCGCCATGACGATTCGGGGCAATTTGGAGCGGGTGCGGGCGCGGATGGCGGAGGCGGCGCTGCGACGGGGCCGCGATCCGGCGGAGGTTCGTCTCGTGGCGGTGACCAAGACTTGCGGTCCCGAGGCGGTCGTGGAGGCATGGGAATGCGGGCAGCGCGACTTCGGTGAGAATCGGCCTGAGGTCGGTGCGGAAAAGATCCCTCAGGTGGAGGCGCGGCTGCGTGGTGAACGTCCGACCTGGCACATGATCGGCACGGTGCAGCGACGCAAGACGGGCCTCGTCGTGGCCCATTTTGACTGGGTGCATTCTGTGGATCGGTTGGCGCTCGCGGAGCGGCTGAGCCGTGACGCCGTGGCCGCCGGGCGCGTGTTGCCGGTGTTGCTGGAGTGCAATGTCTCCGGCGAGGCGAGCAAGGCGGGCTATGCACTTCACGGCTGGGAGAGCGACGCGGACGTGCGCGAGCGTTTCTTTGCTGAAATGCCGGCGCTGTTGGCGCTGCCGGGGGTGCGCGTGGAGGGTTTGATGACGATGGCCCCGCTTGTCGAGGATCCGGAAACGATCCGCCCGGTCTTCGCCTCGCTGCGCCGGCTGCGCGAGGCCCTGCGGGAGCGTTTCCCGCAGCAACCGTGGGCGCAACTTTCCATGGGGATGACGGATGATTTCGAGGTCGCTATTGAGGAAGGGGCGACCCTGGTGCGGCTTGGACGCGCCATTTTCCAGACGGAGCAGATATGATAATCGCAATTCTGATTCGGGTGCTTGAGACCCTGTTTGGGCTGTTCTCACTGGCGTTGTTGCTGCGGGTTTTGTTGCCCTGGTTCAGGGTCGCGCCGCAAAATCCATTTCTGCGGTTCCTCACGACGATCACCGAGCCGCTCGTGCTGCCGGTGCGGCGCTGGCTGGGAGGCGGCACAGTGGGATGGGGAGGACGGGGGTATCTGGACTTCGCGCCGGTGGTGACTTTCCTGCTCTTGTGGCTGGTCGAAGCGGTGATAGTGCGGGTGTTGCTGGCGATCGCCTCGCCGCCGTTGTGGGTGTTGCATCCCGCCGCCGACCCGGCGCGCTGGATCAACGGCGTGCTGGGATGGCTGTTTCAGCTTTACAGCCTCGCCTTGCTGGTGCGGGTGGTGCTGGATTGGATTCGCATTCCGCGTGCGCAAGGGCTTTGGCGTTTCCTGTGGCGGATCACCGAGCCGGTGCTGGCGCCCATCCGTCGCTTTCTGCCGCGCTGGGGCGGCCTGGATTTCTCACCCGTGGTGGCGGTGTTGTTGTTGAGCCTGGTGCAGATGGTGCTTCAGGGTCTGATCCAGGCGCTGTTCTGAGAGAACCGCGCGGTTTTACAGGGTAGTTCCCCTGACTGGCTTACCGGGTTTCTTCCTCCTGAAAGAGATCGTCCAACACGGCGCGCGCGTCCTCTTCCGCCTGACGGAACAGGCGAATGTGATAGGTGCGGTTGTACGTCGTCATCAGGCCTATCGGCAGAGGGGCGACGGGCGCGACGCACCGGAACCATTGGAGCTCCGGAAATTCCCCCGCGCGACGCTGCATCTCGAAGAGGCGGTAGTCGTTCCACACAATCTCGGTGAGCAGCATGTCCAGGGTCGGCTCGAAGGTGCTCCAGAGCCGTTGGGGGATGGCGAGCAGCTCGTCGCCGGGCAGCGGCGGGGCGGGGACCTGGTGAGCAAGACCCGTTCGATTGGGAAGAGGCGCCATCAACACGGCCACGATTTCCGTCGCCCCCAATTCCAGCGCCTTGCGAAAGGGCGTGTTGGCGATGACGCCGCCATCCACGTAAGCGCGGCCGTCGAGGACGGTGGGCTCGTACCACAGCGGGATGCTGCAGCTCGCCTGAACTTTCTCAGGGGTGATGCCGTTCGGCTCGCGGTTGTTGAAGTAGACGAGGCGTCTGGTTTCGAACTCCACCGCCGTGATCCATACCTCGTAGCGGCTCTCGGCGCTGTTGAGAATCTCTGGAATGATCCACGGTTTTCCCAACCATTTCTCGCTGTATCCCTTGAGTGTGGCGAGCAGCGGCGTAGTGTCGAAAACGTGGTCGCCGCGGCGGACGAGATTGTCAATATAAACATCGTCAGCGCGCATCTTCTGGACATCCTCGGTCGTGAGGTTCAGCCAGCGTTCACGCAGGGCCGACACCGGGATCCCCGAGCCGAGCGTCGCGCCGTTGACGGCGCCGATGGAAGTGCCGATGATGACGTCCGGGCGCCAGCCGTGGCTTTCGAGATACGTCAGCACCCCGATGTGATAAGCGCCGCGTCCCCCTCCGCCAGAAAGCACCAACGCCCGTTTGCTATGAGTCTGCATGGTTTCCTCCTCTGAAAATAGAGAT
>JAGPHL010000079.1:3522-11416 GCA_018055515.1 Anaerolineae bacterium | reverse complement strand
GGGCCATGAAGAAGCCTTAAAAACGCCCGGAAGTTAAACCGTAACGGGATCGAAACACAACGCCGACGTTGCGACAGGAGGCACGTCATGCCAGAAGGCCGTCTCACCTCGCCAGCAGCAAAAAAGCCGCGTCTTCACGCGACACCACCGATTTCATTACAGGCAAGCCCGCCGGTTAGAGGATCAGCGTAGCGTCGCCAAAAGAGAAGAAGCGATAACGCTCACGAATGGCTTCGGCGTAGGCCTTGCGGATGAGCTCGACGCCCGCAAAGGCCATCACCAACGCCAGGAGGGTACTGCGCGGCAAGTGGAAATTGGTGATCAGCGCGTCCACCACCCGGAATTGAAATCCGGGCGTGATATAAAGCCGGGTGAAACCCTCGAAAGGCGCCACCGTGCGCCACGGACATCCCTCCGCGGAGGTCTGCAGCAGTCCTTCGCGCGCCGCGGTCTCCAACACCCGCATCGAAGTCGTGCCCACGGCGATGACCCGCCCGCCCATCACCTTCGTCTGATTGATCTGTGCGGCGACTTCTGGCGTGAGGGTCGCCCATTCGCTGTGGATGGCATGCCCTTCGATGGCTTCCTCCGTGATCGGACGGAACGTATCCAGCCCCACATGCAAGGTGACGAAGGCCAGCTGCACCCCCTGATCCCGCAAGGCGAGCAGCAGCTCCGGCGTGAAATGCAATCCCGCCGTCGGCGCGGCGGCGCTGCCCAGGGTGCGCGAATACACTGTCTGATAGCGCTCCGGGTCGTCCAGGGCCTGATGAATGTACGGCGGCAAAGGCATTTGCCCGATGCTGTCGAGGTACGGCTCGATGGGCTCAGAGAACACCACCGTGCGCTCGCCACGTTCCCCGCTCGCCTCCACTTCAGCGTAGAGCGCGAGGGGCTCATCACCCCGCAGCAGCTGCAGGCGGCTTCCCACGCGCGTGCGCGCCCCGCCCACGAGCGCTCGCCAACGGGCCGCGCCGAGATCCCGCAGCAGCAGAATTTCGACTTTGCCGCCGCCGGGCATCTTCCGCCCAAACAGCCGCGCCGGGATGACACGGCTCTCATTGGCGACAAGCAAATCGCCGGGATGAAGGTAGTCCCCCAGCTCCCGGAAGATGCGATGTTCCAGCGCGCCGGTGTCGCGGTGAATGACGAGCAGCCGCGAGCTGTCCCGAGGCTCCACTGCCTGCTGCGCGATGAGCTCCACAGGCAGGTCATAGTCAAGATCGGCAGTTTTCATCTGACTGAGGTCACTCCGGCAACAAGACCGGGCGCAGCTGCGGTGCATAGGCGTCAATCAACGCCGGCGTGAGGGCGTTGCCGCGCGCGATGGCCGTGTAGAGGTCCGCACTGGGGCGCGGCGTGCGCACGCCGGTTGCGGGATCCATTTCGATCAGGCCGAAGCGCAACGTCCAGCCCTCCGCCCACTCGAAATTGTCCACCAGCGTCCAGTGATAATAGCCTTGCACGGGAATGTTGTTCTGCAAAATCTTCCACAGTTGGTGCAGGTGCAATAGCAACGCGGCCGGCCGCTGATCGTCGTCGCTATCGGGAATGCCATTTTCGGTGATGTAGATCGGCAAGCGCATCTGCCACAAGCGCTTGATCGCGCGCCGCAACCCCTCCGGGTAGAGCTCACCGTACCCGCCGTCGAGCAGCTCCGCATCGGGGGCATGGAGCGTGCGGCTGAACAACGCCTCTTTGGCGCCGCTATCGAAAGCGACCAGATCGCGCGTGTAATAGTTCAGGCCGATCCAATCCAGCGTGTGACGCAACGACCAGGCCGGGCCAAAACCGATGGGCAGGACCCACCGCCCTTTCCACACCGCATCGAGCACGGAGCGATTGAAACCCCGATCCAGGATCTTGGCCACCGACCGGTCCAGAAACGAGTGCGGGTTGGCGGGATCAAAAAAGCGCAGATTGTGCGCCAGTCCCACCCTGGCATTGGGTTGAAGGCGGTGAATGGCGCGATAGGCCTCGGCGTGAGCCCCAAGCAGGGCTTTCAACACGACGCGGGTCGCCCCGAAATCGCGCCGACCGGGCGGAAACGTCCCATAGAGATAGCCCATCACGGCGTAGACGTTGGGCTCGTTGAGGGTGCACCACAACGTCACCTGATCGCCAAGCGCCTTGACCACCCGCTCGACGTAACGGACGAAATGCGCGCGCGTGTCCTGGTTCAGCCAGCCGCCCTGCTGCTCCAGCCACAGCGGATTGGAGAAGTGATGCAGCGTCACCATCGGCTCCAGGCCGCGCTGCTGCAGGCCCTTCAGCATCTCGCGGTAACGCTCCAGGGCGGCGTTATCAAAGCGCCCCGGCTCCGGCTCGACCCGGCTCCACTCGATGGAAAGGCGCAGCGCATTCAGGCCCATGGCCGCCGCACGGTCGAAATCGGCCTCCGCCGCTTCCCACCAATCGCAGGCGCGCCCGGAAGTGTGGCCCCCTTTGATGTGCCCCTCCTGCTGTTCCCAGGCCCACCATTGATTGTTGGTGTTGTTGCCCTCGACCTGATGCGCGGCGGTGGCAACCCCCCATTTGAAATTCGGCGGAAAGTGAAAAGTAGCTTCGGGCATGACCCTCTCCTGACGTGGAATACACAACAGCGCCCGGCCACGCGCCCGTTGCGATCCAGCGTCGTTAGATGTTGAGGCAACAAAACACGGTGAGCGGAAATCTCCGCTCACCCTACTGCTCTCCTCACAGAGCTACTGCACGACCGGGCACACTCCCAGGCCGAGGAAGCCCGGCCCGACGTGCGAGCCGATCACCGGTCCGGTCTCGTGCAGGAAGAAATCCACGCACTGCAATTCCTGGCGCACCTGCTCACCAAAAGCGTGAGCGTCCTCCGCGCATTGGATGTGCGTGACCGCCGCATAGACCGGCACATCGCCCACCCGCTTCTGCACCTCGGCGAGCACCTGCTCCAGACCCCGCTTCCGGGTGCGCGCCACCGTCAGCGGATCAATCTTGCCGTCGTTGAGGTAGAGGATAGGGCGCAGGTGCAGCACGTTTCCCAGCAACTTCGCCGCGCCATTGATGCGCCCCCCTTTTTGCAGATAGTCCAGAGTTTCTACCAGGAACACGCCGGCAAAGTTGTGGGTCATCTGCTCCACAACGGCGGCGGCCTCAGCGCGCGAACCGCCTGCCGCCAGCACTTTTGCCGCATTGTGGACCATCAGCGCCAGCACGCAGGTCGTCGCCTGGGAATCAATCACGGTGATCCGCTCAGGCGCCACTTCCTGGGCCACCATCTGCGCCACGCGCACCGTCCCGCTCAACGCTTCCGAGATATGGATAGAGAGTACCTCATCGTCATCGCGGGTGAGCTCCTCGTAAAGGCGAAGGAAATCGCCAGGCGGGGGCTGACTCGTGGTGGGCGCCGTCTCCACGTGCGCCAGATGCTGATAAAACACCTCTAGCGAGAGGGCGTCCTCGTCCTGATCCGCCAGGTCCGCGCCCATGTTGACTTTCAGCGGCACCGTGTGAATGGACCATGCCTCACGGATCGCGGGCGGCAGATAAGCCGTGGTGTCTGTGACAATGTGAATCATAAGTTCCTCCCTGAATGAAAAGGCAGCTGTTAAGGTGCGGGAACGCCTCCTGACCGTGGAGGTCAGGAGGTCAAGGAGGGACTTTCACCTGGCAAAGGAATCAGTACAGAAGCAAGGAGCCAATGGCGTTAGATAAAATAATGCCTGGCAATGATAAAATGCCCGAGCAAACGTCCCTCGCCCCGCCCATAAAAAAAACACTTCGATGAGAATTATAATGTAATTAGCCCAGGTGACAACACCACCCCCCTCCGAGAATAGAGATCAGCGAGTCAGCAGTCAGCGAACCAGCGAATCTCAAAATCACTTGCGTCGCCAATGTAACGCAAACTTCAGGCCGCCCCGGAATGAATTCCGGGTCTGCTACGTCAACCAAACAACGCGCTTCAGCGCGATTGGCTCGTGTCAGGCTGGGGATTCCATCCCCAGCCAAACTGGCGAGCCGTCGCAGCCTCTACTCACGACTCACATTTTCATCCTTGAATGGTGCGCTAGCACACGGCGTCTCCTGGAAAACGGCTATTTCGCGTTTAGCAGGACGCGATTATCCGCCCACGGCGTCCCGTCGGCGGCGGCGGCCGGCAATGTCACGCCGGTGTCGCCGTCGTACCAGCCCACGCCCAGGCGATAGTCACCGGGTGGCGCGGGCAGCGTCACCGTCTCGCTCACGACTTCACCGGCAGCCCACCAGCTGGTAGGATAGGTCCACGCGCGAGGCATGGCGTCGTCCTGCGCGAGGATCTCGCCAGAGGCAGCCAGCACGTGGACGAAGCGCTTGTAGTCACGCGCGGGGACGGTCTGCGCCTGCCACCACAGCGTCACCCGGAGCGTGTCGGCGTCGCGGCTGAGGTCGTAGCCGAGCAAGCGTATCTCGT
The DNA here is from genome assembly GCA_018055515.1 of Anaerolineae bacterium. Taxonomy (GTDB): domain Bacteria; phylum Chloroflexota; class Anaerolineae; order B4-G1; family SLSP01; genus JAAZNO01. The sequence goes on along the minus strand of JAGPHL010000079.1, from coordinate 6,990 downwards.
CGCCGAAGGCCGCCTGTTGGGGATAGGTCGGCGCCGGCAGGGTGAAGCTGCGCGGGCGCGGGGCGATGTTCAGGACGCCCAGCTCGCAGGTCTGGCTGATGGCGCCCTCTGCGAGCAGCGTCAGGCGCAGCGTGTAGGGGCCATCGGGCAGCAGCGGCGGGAGTGCGAGCGTCACCGGGGCGCGCACCCACGCGAAGCGGGGCCAGGCAGAGGTGCGCGAGCCGGGCGCAAGGGGGCCCTCGCGCGTCGCGACGCCGTTCCCCGCCGCATCCAGCGCCTCCCAGCGCGCGGTCAGATCGGCGGAAGGGAGCGCGGCGGCGTACCACTCGGCGGTGAACTCCAGCGCCGCCCCTTCGGGATGCGCCTCCGGCAGCGCCAGGCCGATGAGAGTCACGCCGCCCGCCGCGCACAGGGTCTGTTCCTCGCGGTACTGCCACTCGCAACAGCGTTCGCGCGGATCGCGCACCGTTACCCCCGTGAGTCGGATGGGGAGCTCGACCTCGCCGCCGGTCTCCATCGTCGCCTCGAGATAGGAAATCACGTGCAGCGTGTAGTCGCCAGGGGCCAGCCCTTCCGGCAGCGAGAGCGTCGGGTAATCCGTGACGAGCTCGCCCGCCTGCCAGAGCGTGGTGGGCAGATAGCCGTAGCCGGGCTGCAAATCCACCTGACTGAGCTGCCGTCCGTCCGCGTCGAGCAGCCGCAGTGAGAGGCTCCAGTTGCGCGGCGCCCGCTGCGCCAGCGACCAGTGCAGTTTCAGCCGCAACGTCGTCGGATCGGGCTGCTGCGCTTCGACGGCGTGCAACGTCAGATCGCGGAAGCGCGCCAGCACAGGCGCGTCCGCGGGCAGCGAAGGTCCCTGCGTCACCCGCACCGCGCCGAGGTAGAGCGCGCCCCGCTCCGCGCCGGTGGCCGTGCGCGCCGGCAGCTCGCCCTCTATGCCGAAGACGCGCAATTCAAGCAGATACAGGCCGCGAGAGAGATCGGCCGGCAATTCCAGCGTCGGCGTGACCTGCCCGGCCAGCGTGAAGGTCGTTTCCGCAAGGCCGTAGGGGACGCCATGACGGGGTTCTGCCGGCGAGACCAGGCGCAGGGTGGCCGTGATGAGCTTGGGGGTCGGCAGCTCCCACGTCAGCGGGACGGCGAGCGTTTGAGCAGGAGCGACCCCCTCAGGCAGCGCGCCGACGGCGGTGAGCACGGCGTCGCCCGTTCCCAGCCGCGCGTGCCATGGCGTGCCAAAATACACCGGTCCGCGCGTGGCCAAAGGCATTTGGATGAAGTCGAAGGTGGCAGGGGAAAGGGGGAGAGAGGAGGAGAGGGCGAAGAGGGCAGGGAGAATCACTGCCAGCGCGAACACCGACAACAGCGCCCCTACGGCTTTCAAAAAGCCGGCCAGTTCTCTGCGCCTTCGCGCCGCGGCGCCGCTGCGTTGAAAAAACGCCGCGCATAGCCCCACGACCGTCAGCGCGGAAATCCACTCCGCCGCCGCGCGGAGCGGGGTAGCGCGCAGCTGCAGCGTGACCGTGTGCTCCCCCGCCGCCAGGTCTACCGTCAACCGGCCGGAGCCGGTCATGGGATAAGCCTCGGCGGCGACGCCGTCCACCTCCGCCTGCCAGCCCGGCCACCAGGTGAGGGGGAACGTCACCGGAGCGTCGCCGGCCACCGTGAGCTGCCAGGTCTGGCGATCGGGGCGGCGATCGAGGAGCGCCGCCGTCACCGTCACGCCGCCATCGGCGATGGGCTGCGCCGCGTCCACACCATCTACGACCGCCTCGGAGAGATACAGGCGCGGTTTCACGTCGCGCGGGAGATACTCATAGCGGATCGTCGTGCCGATGTTGCCGGTGAACGCCTCGTAGAGCAGCAGATTGTCCCAAGTCACATCATCGGCGGTGATGAGCAGACGTTCAGGGCGGAGCGCGCCGAGCGCGGCCAACGCCAGGCAAACAATCAGGAGGGCCGGGACTGCGTGCTGCGTAATTCGTACTGCGTAATTCGTAATTCGTACTGCGTACTGCGTGAAACGTGAGTCGCTTTCTCGCCTTTCCGCCTTCTCGCCTTCCCGCTTTTCCGCTTTTTCGCCTTCTCGCTGATGTGCCAGCGCCGCCGTCGCCATGGCCGTGAAGAGCGCCTGCACGGAGAGGAAGCGCCAGGGGAATTGGGTGGTCGCCAGCAGCGGCAGATGTTCCCACAATGGCGCGGAGAGCGGGGTAATCATGAACGTAGAGAGAGCCAGGGAGAAGAGGATGAAGGCGTGCTGCGTACTGCGTAAGATGTGACTCGCTTTCCCGCCTTCTCGCTTTCTCGCTTTTTCGCCTTCTCGCTTTTTCGCTTTTTCGCCTTCTCGCTTTCTCGCTTTCTCGCCGATTTGCCAAATCAACGCGCCCGCGCCAAGCAGCGCCAGCGCCGCCTGCACCCCTCCCATCGCAAAAGGGCCAGCAGCGGCAGCGTCGCCGGCGACCGAATAGTCGAACAAGAACGTGCGCTGTACCAGGTTCAGCCCGCGAAAGTGATTGCTGTAATGGAAATATCCCGCCGTGAACTCCGGCCCCATCTGGCCGTAGCCCGTCTCGCCGATGGCAGGAATCCAGAACCAGGCCGTGAGGAGGAAGGCAAGGAGGAAAGGAGAGATAAGGCGTACTGCGTACTGCGTGCTGCGTACTATGTAATGCGTAATGCGTAATGCGTGATTCGTGTTCTCGCTGATTCGCTGACTCGTTGATTCGTTTTCTTGCAGATTTGCCGATTCGCTGATTTGCTGATTTGCTGATTTGCCGATTTGCTGATTTATCGCATACAACAGCGCGAACGGCGCAAAGATGAGCGCCGAGACGTTGTGCGTGAGGATCAGGGCAGCGTAGCTCAGCGCAGCGAGGGTGACCCGGCGCAGCGTGGGGCGCTCGGCGGCGCGATCCAGCGTCCACAGGATGAGAGGATACCAGACGAAGGCCCAAAATTCGGAGAGCGAATCGCCGCGCACGTAGACGTTCACCAGATGGAACGGCGCGAAGGCGTACGCCGCAACCGCCAGCAGGGTGGCCCGTCGGTTACCGTAGACGCGCTGCGCCCACAGGGCCAGCGTCAGCGCGGCGAGCAGGAAGCCCAGCGTCTGCGTCGCCTGGATCGCCAGCAGGGGCGAGAGGCCCAACGCCGTCAGACCGCCGCTGAGGTAGAAGGGCAGTGCGGCGTAATGATTGAAGAACGGATATCCCAGGTCATAGGCAGCGTGCGCCATCCATCGCGCGGGGAGAATGCCGTGGCGCAGATTTTCGGCCATATCCAGCGTGCGTTGCAGCAGAAAGGGGCTGTCGCCGCCGCCGCGCGTGTTCACCATCCCCGGTCCCCACAGCGGAAAGGCCGCGAGGAGAGGAAGAAGGAAAAGAAATGCGTAAAACGTAAGACGTGATGTGGAATGCGTCATGCGGGAAGGTTTAGGTGTTGACATCGGATCGTATTTCAGTTATACTATTT
>JAGPHL010000079.1:0-3422 GCA_018055515.1 Anaerolineae bacterium | reverse complement strand
AAAGAAATCCGGGAAGCCCGAGGCTTGTACCCGGGCACTCGGGTACAAATTGTAACTTATGGCGACGTGACCGCCATCGTGCCGGTGCCTGACGATCCCGTTGCCGCGCTAAACGGCATGTTCGCCGATGAGGATGGCGTAAACTGGGCCGATATTCTGTTACAAGAGCGGCGGACAGATTATGAGCGCGAAGAAGCCAAAATCCGCCGGTGGCAAGAGCCCTCCAACCCCGAAAGCGACCCCCCATCATGACGCGCGTGTATGTGTTAGATGCATTTGCCATCATTGCCCAAATTCGTCATCAACCCGGCTATTTTCGTGTGCATACGCTCTTACAGCAAGCACAAGCGTTGGGTTGTCAAATTTATATGAGCGAAATAAATGTAGGGGAAGTTTTGTATGTTATCGAGCGAAAAAAGGGATTGGCAGGCGTTCAGAATTTCATCAGCACGTTGAAAGAAGGGCCAATCCGGCTCGTGCCTGCGTCATTTGAGCGGATTCAGAGCGCGGCCCACCTCAAAGCCCATTATCCCATGTCTTACGCCGATGCCTTCGCCGCAGTACTGGCGCAGGAATTGAAGGCCACACTCGTCACCGGCGACCCCGAATTTCACGCCGTCCAACATCTGATTCACATTGAATGGCTGAGCGAAAAAACGAGTGAGTGAGAAAGCGAGTGAGCGCCGTTTCGCCTTCTCGCTTTTTCGCCTTCTCGCCTTTTCGCCTTATCGCCTTCTCGCCCCATCGCTCTCCACAATCACTCCCACCTCAATCCACGTCCCCAAGGGTTCGCCGGTATCGCTACGATAGAGGCCCACATGGAGTGTATCGCGCGCGGGATCGGGGATCACCGCCGGCAAAAAATGCTCGTCGAGGATGAGATCGCCCGGCGACCAATGCGACGTCGGCAGATGTCCCTCCCCCGGTGGCATGTCGTGTTGGGTGAGCAGCTCCCCGTCCCGCAGATAGTGCACGTAGACTGTGTAGTCCGCCGCCAGCGGGGTGACGCAATCCCACCACAGTCGTACCGTTGATCCCCCGGCGTCTGAACGCACCAACGCCGCCCGCAAGAGAATTTCCCCGTTCGCCGCGCCAAAACGCGCGATGGCTTCCGGCACAGGCGGGCGGGCGTCCGCCGTGATGAGCAAGGCCGCCGTGTAGGGTGCCGGGTCCTTGTCCCCCTGCACCTGCGGGCCGGAACGGACGCTCAAGTAGGCAGGGCGCGCGATGAGTGAGAACACCTCCGCCTGCCAGTCGCGGTAAGGCCACACCGCAAAGGTCAGTCCCTTGTCCAGCGCGGGCGGCGTTTCCAATGGCAAGAACGTCACCCGCTCTTCCGGCACCAGGAAGGGCAGGGCCTCCCACGACTCCCAGAGGACGCGGTCCACGAGCAGGACCCGCCCGTTGTCCGGCCCGTGCAACATCCGCGCGCCATCCCAGCCCGCGCCGCGCGCCGCGTTCAGCGCACCCGCCAGATCCACCGCGCCGCCTTCCAGCCAGTGATACGCCAGCGGCGCGCGCGCGTAGGTGAAGAAGTAGTCGTGGGTGGTGAAAAATAGTCCAACGCACAATAATATGATTGATGTGTGACGTGCTGCGTACTGCGTAATGCATGAGACGTAAGACGTAAAATGTAATGGGTGAGGGGTAATGGGTGATGGGTAAGGGGTAATGGGTAAGAGGCGGGGGGTGACTCGTGACTCGATCCACGCCAGGCCCAACGCCGGGAACAAAGCCGCCGTCGGCAAGACCCCCACCCCCCGGAGGAAATGCGGCGCATCTTCGGCGAGCAATGTCGGCAGCGCCATCACCGCCGTCCACAGCAAAATCACCGCAAAGGAGAATGCAGGCAGGTTGACCTCCCCAGCATCCCTGCGCCGCTGCGCTGCTGCGCTAAAAATGCCGCCCAACGCCACGCCCACACCCATCACGAAGGCTACTCCCAACGCCGGATCCCACACGGGACGCCAGGCGAGATTGTGTCGCCAGATCCGATCGCCCCGGATGAAGAACATCGCGGCGGTGTTCCAGACGTGCCGCAGAAGAGTGCCCCACAAGTCGCCGCCGTTGATCTCCGGGCTGAAAATCGTCACCTGCCCGGTGCGCGCCAGGACGATGTCGGGATGTTGGAGGGTGTACACGCCGAGGGGGGCCAGTACGAGCAGCGCCGCGGCGCAAAACAACGCCCCGCCGCGCCAATGGATCCGCGCCTCACGGCGTCGGGTCACCAGCGCCGCGAGCAACACCGCGCCCAACGCGATCGGCGTGAAGCGCGCCGCCATGTAGGTGTACCACATCCCGCCGTAGAGTGCGCCCGCCGCGAGCCAGTGCCGCGCGCGGCCCGTTTTCACGCCCCGCACCGCTTGTGCGAGGAAAAGCGCCGTGAAGAGCGGCAGCAACACCGCGCGGAATCCCATCCGGCTCAGGTGCACATGCCAGAAGGTCACTGCCAGCACCGCCAGCGTCCAGCGTCCCACCCGGCGATTGAAGAGCACGCGAGCCAGATCATAGGTCGCGGCCAGGGTGAGGAAACCCACGAAGAAGGACGGCAGGCGCACAGCCAGGGGCGAGCGTCCCAGCACGCTCACCGAGGCCGCGATGAGATAAATGAACAACGGCTCGCGGCCATTGTTCGCGGGGAAATAGAGGGGAAAATCGCCCTCTTTTATGACCCGGAGCGCATCCAGGCCGTTGAAGGCTTCGTCGTGGTAGAGGCCCGGCGGGACATCGCCCAGCGCCGCCAGGCGCAGCCCCGCGCCGAGGAGGAGCAGGGCGAGGACGATGAGACGGGAGCGCATTATCGCAGCGGCGCCCGTTCTCGCCATGCGGTGTATTCCCTTAAAAAGTGCTGTTTATTCCATTCTGTCATCATGACCTCACTCGGCGATGAAGAGAATTTCCTCTGAATGAGGATTCGTCGAAAGCACATATTTATACGCGCCGAAGCTTTCTTGATGTACATGCCGTTTGTAACGTTGCGACAAGGCGCGCAATTCATCTGCTGTGGGAATGCCGTCGCTGCGATAGGAAATGACGAGAATACTATCTCGATAATGACGGAACAATTCATCAAAAGCCTGATGAATGGTATTTTTATCCGTCCAGGGATTGGGCTGACGTTGAAGTCTGCGATGCCTGGAATGCCAATCAATCTGCTGCTCCCAGGTAGCGTACATCGTCAGACCTTCGAGAAAATGGTAAAAATCCCGGTAATCCACCCCGACGCCGCGACGTGAGAGGTAGGGTGGATCAACGTAGACCAGGTCATAATCGTTGGGCAGGGTGAGCGCGTCGGCATTCAAGGCCGAATTGTGCTCGCCATTGTCAAAAACAGCCTGATTGCTCTCTTCAACAAATTCACAGAACCAGGCTTCGAAGGGACGATCCCATGAAGCTTTGTTGCCAAACGAGCGCTCGACTTC